>NZ_JBQXES010000018.1:0-61571 GCF_052599055.1 Thermophilibacter sp. ZX-H3
CTTCCGATCTGCACTTTTGCACGGGTGTACCGTGCAAAAGTGCCTGTCCCCTTTGCACGGTCCCCTCTGCACGGCCGCGCTACTTCTCCACGAGCCAGCTCTTGCCGGAGTCGTCGGTGACGCAGACCACGTCGTCGAAGAGCGGGCACTCACGCGTGCGCACCACGCGGGCGGGATTGCCCACGACGGTGGTGTGAGGAGGGACGTCGTCCACCACCACCGAGCCGGCCCCCACGCGGGCGCCGTCGCCCACCGTGATGGTGCCGAGGAGGATGGAGCCGGCCCCGACGAGCACGTTGTCGCCGAGGGTGGGATGGCGCTTGCCGCCGTGCTTGCCGGTCATGCCGAGGGTGGCGCCGTGGTACATGAGGCAGTCGTCCCCGATGACGGCGGTTCCGCCAATGACCACGCCGACGCCGTGGTCGATGGTGAATCGACGGCCGATCCGCGCAGCGGGATGGATGTCGGCGCCGTACTTGATGCGGGAGCGCATGGCGAGCCAGAGCGCGAGCGAGCGATGCCCCCGCTCGTAGAGCCAGTGCTGGATGCGGTAGGCGCGCACGATGCGATAGCCCGCCGAGAAGCGCGTGATGTCGGAGACGCTGTCGGCGGACGGGTCGCGCGCGAAGGCCGCCTCGGCGTCCTCGCGGATCATGGCGCGCAGGCCGAGCCGCGCGTCCTTCTCGCCCGGTGCCGGGGTGCTCGCGGTGACCATGGCGACGGCGTCCATCAGAGGTCCATCGAGAGGTAGCGCTCGCCCGTGTCGGGCAGGACGGCGACGATCGTCTTGCCTGCCATGTCGGGCCGCTCGGCGAGCGAGAGGGCGGCCGCGACGGCGGCGCCCGAGGATATGCCCACGAGGATGCCGAGCTCCCCGGCGAGCCGCTTCATCGTGGCGACGGCGTCGTCTGAGGCCACGGGCATGATCTCGTCTACGACCGAGCGGTCGAAGTTGCCGGGCACGAAGTTGGCGCCGATTCCCTGAATCTTGTGGGGGCCCGCCACGCCGCCGGCGAGCACCTGCGACTCCGCGGGCTCCACCGCGACGGCGCGGAGGCCGGGGTTCTTCTCCTTGAGGAAGCGAGCGGAGCCCGAGATGGTGCCGCCCGTTCCCACGCCGGCCACGAGGACGTCGACGGAGCCCTCGGTGTCGGCCCAGATCTCGGGCCCGGTGGTCTCGTAGTGGGCTCGGGGGTTGGCGGGGTTGTCGAACTGCCCCGCGATGATCGAGTTGGGGGTGGCGGCCGCGAGCTCCTCGGCGCGGGCGACGGCGCCGGCCATGCCCTCCGAGCCGGGCGTCAGCACGACCTCGGCGCCGTAGGCCGCGGCGAGGCGGCGGCGCTCGACGCTCATGGTCTCGGGCATGGTGAGGACGAGGTGATAGCCGCGGGCTGCGGCGACCATGGCGAGGCCGACGCCGGTGTTGCCGCTCGTGGGCTCGATGATGGTGCCCCCGGGGGCGAGGCGCCCCTCGAGCTCCGCGGCGTCGACCATGGCGCGGGCGACGCGGTCCTTCGCGGAGCCGCCGGGGTTGGCGGCCTCGAGCTTTCCGAGGATGGTGACGGGGCTGCTGGTGAGGTCGGAGAGGTCCACCAGGGGGGTGGAGCCAACGAGGGCCTCGACGGTGCGTGCGTGACGCATGGGTGCCTCCTTCGCGATATGTGCTGGTCGCGAGGTGTCGCCGGACGGCGATGTGCTCGCTTCGCTAAGGGTGGCACGTATAAACCCTCTGTGCAAGTAGGAATTACGCTCCTGAAACATCCCGGCGTCGGGCGTGCCATCTGCGTCAGGTTTGTTTGGCACGCCTGCTTGGTGTGCCAAACAAACCTGACGCAGATGGCACGCGCGCGACTAGTAGAGGGGGAGCTCGCCGGTCAGGGGGTCGATCGTCTCGGCGGGAAGCGGCTCGAAGGCGAGGCAGGTGTAGGTGGGCTCGCCGTGGAACTCCGTGTGGCCGGCGTCGCGGACGAGCGCGACGGCAAGCCCGAGCTCGCGCCCGCGCGCGGCGAGGTCGAGCAGCTCCTCCTCGGAGTCCACATAGACGCAGACCTTGGCCACGCCGGCGTCGAACCAGTCCGTGAGCGGGCTGCGATCCGCGTCCGCATGCTCGAGCCAGGCCCAGCCGTCCGTCGCGCGGAGCTGGCCTGCGCGGCCCTCGCGCACGAGCGCCATGAGGGTCGCCTCCACGCACGCGTGACCGGCCTGCGCGGCAATCTTGCCCTTGCGCATCTTGAGGTCGCGGCGCATGACGATCATCTGCTTCGAGAGGTAGCTGCTGGATGGCATATCGGCTCCAATCTGTGCGGGATGGGGGCAGGGACGGACGTGCGAGGGGGCGTGCAAAGGGGACAGGCGTGCAAAGGGGACAGGCACTTTTGCACGCGTCCCGGCGTGCAAAAGTGCCTGTCCCCTTTGCACGCCTGTCCCCTTTGCACGCCGTCTCGCCTACTGCCTCGGGGAGACGTAGGACTCGTCGACGGTGATCTTGCAGATGGCGCGCGGGTAGTGGCCGCGCACGAGCTCGGAGACGCGGGCGCGCAGCTCGGAGGCGCTGAGCGCGCAGTCGGTCGGCCGCACGCAGTCAAAGATCACGTTGGTGTGCGTGGGGCCGGGGACGCAGCGCAGGTCGTGGATCGAGAGCCGCTCGTCGATGCCCTTCACGGCGAGGTCGATCCAGTGGCGCATGTCGCGCACCTGCGGGTCGTTGGTGACGATGGGGTCGTAGTGGAGCGTCATCACGAGCCCCTCGTCGTCCTTGAAGTCCTGCTCGATGTTGTCGAGAAGGTCGTGCTGGTCAAGCGGGTTCCCCTCGGCCGCCATCTCCACGTGCGCGCTCGCGAACTGGCGGCCGGGGCCGTAGTCGTGGACCATGAGGTCGTGCGTCCCGAGCACGCCGGGATAGCTCATGATCTTGTTGCGGATGTGCTCGACGTAGGCCGGGTCGGGGACCTTGCCCAGAAGCGGGCTCACGGCCTCCCGGACGAGCTGCACGCCGCTCCAGAGGATGAAGCCGCCCACGGCCAGGCCCGCCCAGCCGTCGAGGTCGACGCCGACGAGCTGCGAGACGACGGCGGACGCGAGGACCGCCGCCGTGGCGATGACGTCGTTTCTCGAGTCCACGGCCGTGGCCTCGAGGGTCTCCGAGGAGATGGCGCGCCCGAGGCGTCGGTTGAACGCCGCCATCCAGAGCTTGACCGCCATCGAGCCCACGAGCACGACGACCACGGCCGGCCCGAACTCGGTGGGCTCGGGGCTCATGATCTTCTCGACGGAGGAGCCGACCAGGTTGATGCCGATGGCGCATACCAGGACGGCGACGACGAGGCCCGCCAGGTACTCGTAGCGGCCATGGCCGTAGGGGTGGTCCTCGTCCGCGGGCCGGCTCGCGAGCTTGAAGCCGAGCAGGCTCACCACGTTGCTCGAGGCGTCGGAGAGGTTGTTGACCGCGTCGGCGACGATGGAGACCGAGCCGGACACGAGCCCGACGGCGCCCTTCCCCACGCAGAGCAGGACGTTGCAGACGATGCAGGTGATGCTCGCCACGAGCCCGTAGCGCGTGCGCACCGCGGGGTCCCCCGTGTCATCCGCGTTGGGGACAAACGTCCGTATCAGCCAGCTCGTCATGCCAATCTCCCCCTGCCATCTTGTTCGGCAAGGGAGAAGTATACCCACATTCAGCGGATGCGAGCGGCCCTGAGCAGGGGAATCCTCACAAGCTGGTCGAGGGCGAGAAGGGCGGCGAGAAGGACGAGGCTCCAGGCGACGCCCGTGGCGAGAAGGGCGGCCTCCCCGTGATCGAGCGCCGCGAGGCAGAGGTCCCAGCCGAAGGAGCGCCAGAGCGGGGAGAGGAGCGCCTGGGCGACGTAGAAGCCGAGGATGGAGGAGGCGAGCCGGCGCAGGAGCGCGGACAGGCGCGGGGGCATGCGGTCGTCGGCGCGCGCGGCGGCAACGGCGACCGAGCAGACGGCGAGCGCGAAGGAGAGGGCCGAGGTCGACTTGAACGAGAGCGCCACGAGAAGGTCCGTGTTGCCCGCGAGGGCCGCCGCGGCCTCCACGGCGACGGTCAGCCCCGAGCAGCAGGCGAGCGCGATCCCGGGTCGGGGAAGCCCGCGCTCGGCGAGCGCGCCGCCCACGAGAAACGCCGCGAGATAGCTGACGGCGCTCATGAGCTTGCGCCACTCGAGGAGGTCGCGCACCTCGTCTCCCGGGGAGACGAAGGCGATGTAGGCGTTGACCGCAAAGACGCAGGCCGCAAGCGCCCAGACGACGGCGACGGGGCGGCGCAGGCGTCCCCAGACCCAGCCGATGAGGGGCGTGGCGAGCACGATGACGAGATAGACCCAGATGAACTCGAGCCAGGAGAAGACCCAGAGCGGGCTCTCGAGCGAGATGCCCTCGATGGGGACGACCCAGGCGTCGACCGCGAGCGCGCCCAGGACGTAGAGGGCGACGGTCAGGAGGATGGTGGCCGCACGTCGCGCGGCGCCCCTCGCCTGCTCTCGCCAGTAGCCCGGCTCGCCCGAGCGCGCGGCGGCGCGCGGCACGAGGAAGAGGCCCGAGATGAGGAAGAAGACGTGGTTGCCGTATGAGCCGAGGAGGTTGACGCACCCGAGCGTCGCGAGCATGCCGGGGCTCGTCACCCAGACGTCCCAGGCGTCGACCGTCGCGGCGGAGAACCACGGCTGGAAGGTGTGGAAGACGGCGATGCCGAGAATGGCCACGAGCCTGAGCGCCTCGATGCGCGCGTTGCGAGGGGCCTGGGCGTTCTCGGTCATGGGGTCCTTTCGTCGTGGTGGGGTCAAGTATACGTCCGCGACCTTGGTTGCGCGAATCTGCCACGAATCCGACGGAGGGCGTCGTTTCCGGAGGAATGGCAGGTGGGAGGGCGAGAAGTGCCGTCTTGCGGGCATTCTCGCCCCTGCGGCGGCGTCCCGCCCTTCTGCTCCGGCCCCTAGAATGCCCACAAGGACGGCGGAAGAGGGGAGAGACGATGGGGCTTGTCGTTGTGTCCGCCTGGGTGGCCGCCCGCGCCGTGCTCGCGGTGGCGCTCGGGCTGGCGGCCATCGAGGACCTTGCGCGCAGGGTCATCCCGGACGGGTGCTCGGTCGCGGTGGCGGCATCGGGGGCCGCGTCGGTCGCGGCGCGGGCGGCGGCGGGCGAGGCGGCCGGCGCGCTTGTGGCAGACGCGCTCGCGGGGGCGCTCGCGACGCTCACCGTGATGCTCGGCGCGGCGCTCGCCTCGTGGCGGGCGCGGGGGACGCCCGGCGTCGGGGGAGGGGACGTCAAGCTGCTCGGCGCGGTCGGGGTGTGGCTCGGCCCCGCGTGGGGGCTCGCCGCCGTCGCGCTCTCCTGCGCGGCGGCGCTCGTCCTCTGGGGCGCGGCGCGGCTCGTTCGGAGGGCCGTCGGGGCCGGCGCGGCGCGCGGCGCAGCGGCGGGTGCGGGCGTGCCCCTCGCGCCGGGAATCGCGGTGACGACCCTGGGAATCGTCCTTCTCGGCCTGCCGCGGTGAGGCCTCGGCGGCGGCCGCTCGCCGCGCGTCTGACGGCAAAGCCCGACGTAGAGGGCCTGCGGCATGCCGTCTGCGACATTCTGCGCGCACATCGGGCGCGCGAGGGTTATATCTAGGATGTCGCCACCCTTGCCACCGCGCCGGGTGCGCGACGCATTCGGGCACGACGGCCCCCGACCGTCGTGCCTGGGAGGTCCCCGCGGCGGGGCGGCGCGAACGGCCCGCCCCGCCGCTGAGTGGCGGCCCCGCTGGGTCGTCACGGACGCGGCCCGCCGCCCGAACGCCGTCGTACGGAGCCGCTAGAATGGGGGGGACGAGGAGAGGGGACACCATGAGGATCATCGACAGGCTTTCCGCGCGCCAGACGTTCTCGTTCGAGATCTTCCCGCCCAAGGGGGAGCTCCCCCTGGAGACCGCTTACGAGGTGGCGAGCGAGATGGCGCAGGACCGCCCGGACTGGATCTCGGTCACGTACTCCGCCGGCGGCTCGGGCAACTCGGCGAACACCGTGCCCATCGCCGCATCGATAGAGCGCGACCTCGGCGTCACCGCCCTCGCGCATCTCACCTGCCTCGGCTCGACGAGCGAGGACGTGGACGCCTACGTCGACTCGCTCGAGGAGGCCGGGATCGAGAACGTGCTCGCCCTGCGCGGCGACCGCGCCCCCGGGCGCGAGGCGCGCGACTTCGGCCACGCGTCCGACCTCATCGCCTACCTGCGCGACCGCGGGTCCGACCTCTGCATCGGCGCAGCATGCTACCCCGAGGGGCACGTCGAGTCGCCTTCGGAGGAGGAGAGCTTCCGCTCGCTCTACCTCAAGCAGGAGGCGGGCGCCGACTACCTGGTCTCCCAGCTCTTCTTTGACAACGAGGACTTCTACCGGTTCCGCGAGAAGTGCCTGCGCCATCGCGTGCGCCTGCCCATCGTGGCGGGCATCATGCCGTTCACGAGCGTCAAGCAGATCCAGCGCATGGCGTTCACCTGCGGCGCGTCCATCCCGGCCAGGGTCGTGAAGCGGCTCGTGCTGGCGGGCGACGACCCCGCCGACCAGGCGCGCGCGGGCGTGGAGTACGCCTGCGAGCAGCTGGCGGACCTCGCCGTCAACGGCGTGGACGGCCTGCACGTCTACAGCATGAACAAGCCGTCGGTGGCGCATGCGGCCCGTGAGGCGCTCCTCGCCTGCGGCTACCTCGAGGCGTAGCGCGTGGCGGCGGCCGAGCCCTACGACGTCAGGTCGGTCGACCGTGGCGAGGTGCTGCGCTACCTCGGCTACGCGGGCCAGCCGATCACGCCCGAGCTGGACGCGCGCATCGACGAGGTCGTCGCGCGCTGCCTCGCCACGTGCCGCCCGCGCGGCGTGCGGCGCGTCTTCGACGTCGCGGCGCGCGGCGAGAAGGACGGCGTGCCCGTCATCTCGCTCGCGGGCACCTCGCTCGAGCTCGTCGGGCGCTCCATCGCCGAGCACCTGGACGGTGCCGTGGCGGTGGGCGCGCTCGCCGTGACCGTGGGGATGGGGGTCGAGGCCGAGCTGCGTCGCCTCTCGCTCACGGACCCGCTCGCGCAGGTGATCTTCGATGCGGCGGGGACGGCCGCCGTGGAGCGCGCGGCCGACGCCGCGGAGGCGGGCGTCGTCGCCGAGGCCGCCTCGCGCGGGCTCTTCTGCGGGACGCGCTTCTCGCCAGGCTACGGCGACCTGCCGCTTGCGACCCAGCCCGTCCTTCTCGCCTCGCTCGACGCCCAGCGCGCCCTGGGCATCACGCTGTCCCGGGAGCTCCTGATGTCGCCCACCAAGAGCGTGACCGCCGTGGTGGGGCTCTTCGAGCGGCCGCGCGGCACCGCGCACGCCAGCTGCGCGGGCTGTCCCTGCCGGGACTTCTGCGTGCTGCTGCGCGCGGGGAGCACCTGTCGGGGCTGAGCGCGCGGGGCGCGCGTGGTCGCGTTGCCGGAAACGGGGCTGTGGCGCCCGTCGCCGCTCGGGAGTTGCGAAAAGCGGAGTTATGGCAATCGGCGCGGAGCGCCAACAGGGCGTTCTTCTCGGCATGCTGCGGGATGGGGGCTGTGGCAGCCCGATTGCTGCCACAGCCCCGATCGGGGCAGCGCCCCGAGGCCAAAGCCTGCCACGACCCGACTATCCGCAGCGGGCGTGCGTTTCCCGCCGGAAATCATCGGCTGCTAGGATGCTGTCGAGAAGAACGACCGAGAAGAACGGCCGAGAAGAACGACCGAGAAGAACGCGCGCAAGGAGGCGCCATGACCAACGTCGACACCCTCGCGGCGGCCCTCGCCGGAGACGGCTTCCTGCTCTTTGACGGCGCCATGGGCACCCAGCTCCAGGCGCGCGGCCTCGCCGCGGGGGAGCTGCCGGAGCTCCTGTGCCTCGAGCGCCCCGAGGTGGTGACGGAGGTCCACGCCGCCTACGTGGCGGCCGGGGCCGACGTGGTGACCACCAACACCTTCGGCGCCAACGCGGAGAAGCTCGGGTCCGCGGCCACGGTCGAGGAGGTCTTCTCGGCGGCCGTCGCCTGCGCCCGCGCGGCGGGCCCGCGCTACGTGGCGGCCGACATCGGCCCCACGGGGCAGCTCCTCGCGCCCATGGGGACCCTCCCCTTCGACGACGCCTACGGGCTCTTTGCCCGCCAGGTCCGCGCCGCTGACGCCGCGGGCGCGGACCTCTTCGTCATCGAGACGATGGCCGACCTCGCGGAGGCCAAGGCGGCCCTTCTCGCCGTGCGGGAGAACTCCGACCTCCCGGCCCTCGTCACGATGACCTTCCAGGAGGACGGCCGGACGTTCCTCGGCACCACGCCGGAGGTCGCCGCGCTCACGCTCTCCTCGCTCGGCGCGGCGGCCGTGGGCATCAACTGCTCGCTCGGGCCGGAGGAGGTGGCCCCGCTCGCGGCCCGCATGCTGCCGTGGGCGAGCTGCCCCGTGATGGTGCAGGCCAACGCCGGCCTGCCGCGCGTGGTGGACGGCCAGACGGTCTTTGACATCGGCCCTAGGGAGTACGCCGCCGCCGTCGCCGGCATGCTGGACGCGGGCGTCACCATCGTGGGCGGCTGCTGCGGCACCACGCCGGCGCACATCGCGGCCGAGTGCGCGCTGCTCGCCGCCCGCGTGCCCGCGCGGCGCGAGCGGCCCGACCGCTTTGCGGTGTGCGGCCCCCAGGGCCTCTGCGCGCTCGCGCCCGGCCAGGTGGGCGTCATCGGCGAGCGCATCAACCCCACGGGCAAGCGGAAGATGAAGGAGGCCCTGCGCTCGGGCAACCACGACCACGTGCTCGGCGAGGCCATCGCCCAGGAGGCGGCCGGGGCCCAGATCCTCGACGTCAACGCCGGCCTGCCCGAGATCGACGAGCGCTCCGTCATGTGCCGGCTCGTGGACGAGCTCCAGGGCGTGACCACGCTGCCGCTGCAGATCGACTCGGCGGACCCCGCGGTCATCGAGGCCGCCGTGCGCGGCTACCCGGGCAAGCCGCTCATCAACTCCACCAACGGCCGCGACGACGTGCTCTCGGCCGTGGTGCCCGTCGCCGCGCGCTACGGCTGCGCGCTCGTGGGGCTCACCCTGGACGAGGGCGGCATCCCGCCCACGGCCGAGGGGCGCGTGGCCGTTGCCCGCAAGATCGTGGCCGCCACGGACGCGGCGGGCATCCCGCGCCACGACGTCGCGATCGACTGCCTCGCCATGGCCGCCTCTACCGACCAGTCCGCGCCGCGCGCGATCCTCGACGCCATCCGTCGCGTCAAGGAGGAGCTGCCGGGCGTGCGCTGCGTGCTCGGCGTCTCGAACATCAGCTTCGGCCTTCCGTTCCGCCCGCTCGTCAACGCGACCTTCCTCGCCGCCGCGCTCTCGGCCGGCCTCGACCTCGCGATCATCAACCCGGAGAGCCGGCGCATGATGGACGTCGTGGACTCCTGGCGCGTGCTCTCCGGCGAGGACGAGCAGGCGCGCTTCTACGTGGAGCACTACGCGGGCCGCTCGGACGCCTCCGCCGCCCCGGCGCAGGGCGAGAAGGGCGCCCCGGCCGCGGCGCCCGTCGACGCCGGCCTTCCGGACGATCCCGTGGAGCGCGTGCGCGCGCTCGTGCTCGCCGGCCGCGGCGGCCCCGTCCCCGACGCGGTGCGCGAGGTGCTTCTCGCGCATGACGCGCTCTTCGTCATCAACGAGGCCATCATCCCGGCGCTCGACGAGGTGGGCCGCCGCTTCGAGGCGGGGACGTTCTTCCTGCCGCAGCTCATGGCGTCGGCCGAGGCGGCCAAGGCGGGCTTTGAGGTGGTGCGCGCGGCGAGCGAGAAGGACGGGGCGCCCGCGGGCGACAAGGGCACCGTGGTGGTGTGCACCGTCAAGGGGGACATCCACGACATCGGCAAGAACATCGTGCGCATGCTGCTCGAGAACTACGGCTTCGACGTCATCGACCTCGGGCGCGACGTGGCGCCCAAGACGGTGGCCGACGTCGTGGTGGAGCGTCATGTGCGCCTGGTGGGGCTCTCGGCGCTCATGACGTCCACGGTGCCGGCCATGGCCGAGACCATCGAGCTCCTGCGCGAGCGGGCGCCGTGGTGCAGGGTCGTCGTGGGCGGCGCGGTGCTCACGCCCGAGTACGCCCAGATGGTGGGCGCGGACTTCTACGCGAAGGACGCCACGGAGACCGCCCGCATCGCCGGCGAGGTCCTCGGGCGCTAGCCTGCGCCCGGATGCGCCCGGCCCGGGCGGCCCTCACGTGACGATGCGGACCACGAGCTGGATGAGCTGGTCGATGGGCATCGGCTCGTCCTCCGAGGTCCAGGTGCGGATCGTGGAGACGATCCCCGAGAGGTAGAACTCCCGGACGATGCGCTCGGCCTGCTCGCCGAGGGGCTCCTCCGGCAGGAAGAACCGGTCCACGAGCGGGCTGATGATCTCCTTCAGCCGCTGGGTGAACGCCGGGTCGCCGTGGTCGCCCAGGAGGACCCGCGTGTACTCGCGGGACTTCTCGGCAAGCCGGAGGATGAGGCTCATGTGCTGCGAGAAGTCGAGCCGGTCGCCCTGGAGCAGGCGCTTGTTGACCAGGTGGTCGATGACGCCGAGCACCTGCCCCTCGATCTCCTCCAGAAGCTCGTAGACGTCGTGATAGTAGAGGTAGAACGTGGCGCGGTTGTAGCCCGCGCGGTCCGTGATCTCCCGCACGGAGATCTTCTCGATGGGGCGCTCGCGGTAGAGCTCCCAGAACGCCTGGCGGAGGTTTGCCCGCGTCTGCTCGGTGACCTGCGGCTGCTTTCTCATGGCTCCCTCGTCCCCGAGCGTGGAAAAGTGCCTGTCCCTTTTCCACGTTCAGCTTCTCTGTGGCTTCGTGTGCGCGCCGAGAAGACTCGACACTTGCCCGGCGGGTGTCGAGCCGTGGTTCTTCTCGCCGCCTGCGGCCAGTATACTTCCGTTTAGACAACACGCTGTCGAGTAATCGGAGATGGCATGTCATACATCGAGTTCAGCGACGTCGTGCGCAGCTACGGCAAGGGCGGTGCCAAGATCAACGCCCTCGACGGGGCGAGCTTCGTCGTAGAGAAGGGCGAGCTCGCCGTCATCCTGGGGGCGTCCGGCGCGGGCAAGACCACGGCCCTCAACATCCTGGGCGGCATGGACACCGCCACGTCCGGCAAGGTCGTGGTGGGAGGGCGCGACATCAGCGCCGCGGGCGAGAACGACCTCGTGATGTACCGGCGCGCCGATGTGGGCTTTGTCTTCCAGTTCTACAACCTCGTGCCCAACCTCACGGCGCTGGAGAACGTGGAGCTTGCGGCGCAGATCTGCCCCGACTCGCTCGACGCGGCGGAGACGCTCGAGAAGGTCGGCCTGGCGGAGCGCCTGGACAACTTCCCGGCCCAGCTCTCCGGCGGCGAGCAGCAGCGCGTCTCCATCGCGCGCGCGATCGCCAAGAACCCCAAGCTCCTGCTCTGCGACGAGCCCACGGGCGCGCTCGACTACGTCACCGGCAAGCAGATCCTGCAGCTCCTGCAGGACACCTGCCGGCGCGACGGCATCACGGTCATCATCGTCACGCACAACGCGGCTCTCGCCGACATGGCCGACCGCCTCATCCGCTTCAAGAGCGGGCGCGTGACGGACATGACCGTGAACCCCGACCCCAAGCCCATCGCCGAGATCGAGTGGTAGCGAGGCGAGAAGGACGTGGCGGCACGGGGCGGCATATCCACTGCGTTCTCCAAGGACGTCCTGCGCACGGTGCGCGGGAGCCTAAAGCGCTTCGTGGCCCTCGCCACGATCACCGCGCTCGGCGTGACCATGCTCGTGGGCCTTCGCGCCGCCTGTCTGGACCTGCGCAACTCCGCCGACGCCTTCTTTGACGAGCAGGGCCTCTTCGACGTGCGGGTGCAGTCCACCCTCGGCCTCACGGACGAGGACGTGGACGCGCTCTCGCGGCTCGACGGCGTGGGGGCCGTTGAGGGCGGCTACGTGGAGACGTGCTACACGACGGTGGGCGCCACCTCGGAGAAGGTGGACGTCAAGGCGCTCTCAGCCTCCGGCATGAACGAGCCCCTCGTGCTCGAGGGGCGCCTGCCCGAGTCCGCGGGCGAGGTCGCGGTGACCGCGCGCTACCTCAAGGACTCCGGCCTCTCCGTCGGGGACACGGTGAGCTTCCATGGCGCCGATGACGGCGAGGAGCCCAGCGAGGACGAGTCCGCGCTCGACTCCGGCTTGACGGAGGTCTTCGAGCGCGGGGACTACACGATCGTGGGGTCCGTGCTCGACCCGATGGAGATCAACGCGGGCGAGGGGACGATGTCCTTCCGCTCGAGCGGCGGCTCGCAGTACTCCTTCTTCGTGACGGAGGGCGGCGTCGTCGACCCGAGCGTCTACACCGTGGCGTACGTCATGGTCGACGGCGCCGCCGAGCCGCTCTGCTACTCGGCGGAGTACGAGGGCATCGTCGACGAGGTGCTCCAGAGCGTCGAGGACGCGCGCGCCGAGCGCGAGCGCGCCCGCGGGGAGCAGGTCCGCTCCGACGCCACCGAGGAGGTGGACGACGCGGAGGCCGAGGCCCTCGAGGAGCTGGCCGACGCCGAGCAGGAGCTCATCGACGGCCAGGCGGAGCTCGACGAGGGGCGCGCCGAGGTCGCGGACGGCCAGCGCGAGCTCGACGAGCAGCGCGCGGACGCCCTCGCGCAGCTCGAGGACGCCCAGGACACGATCGATGAGAGCCGCCGGGCGCTCGAGGAGGGCGCTGCGGAGTACGAGGACGGCCTTGCCGCGTACGAGGAGGGCCTCGCCGCGTACGAGGCGGCGCTTCCGGGTGCCGAGCAGCAGCTTCGAGACGGCCAGGCCCAGCTTGACGCCGCGCGCGAGAACATCTCCGGCGTCGAGGTCGCCGAGGGCGTCACGATAGGCGACCTCGAGGCGCAGCGCGACCAGGCCCAGGCGGCCGTGGACACCCTGCCGGGGACCATCGCGTCGATCGACGCCACCGCCGAGGGCGTGGCGTCGGGACTCGACCAGATATCGGAGGCGCTCAAGGGCCTTCTGGGGATGGACTTCGGGATCGGGGAGCTGGCGACGCAGGCGCGCGACGCCTGGGCTGCCGTGGCGGCCGTCGACCCGAACGACGAGGCGGCCGTCAGCGCCGCCGTGGGCGGGTACGCCGAGGTGCTCTCCCGGGCCTCGAAGACGCTCTCCACCTTCTCAGGGCTTCTCGGTGCCCAGATCGACCAGCTGAGCGAGAAGATCGCAGGCCTTAATGGCCAGATCGAGGAGCTCGGCCGTGTCATCGAGGAGAACGAGGGGAAGCTCGCGGACCTCACCGACAGGATCGAGGAGCTCCAGGAGTCCGACCCCGAGTCTTCCGACCTCGAGGGCCTGCTCAATCAGAAGCTGGAGCTCGAGGGGACGCTCGAGGGGCAGCGGAAGGACCTCGAGGACCTCGAGGGGCAGCGTGACGGGCTCCAGGTCCAGCTCGACTCCTATGCCGGCTATCAGACGAGCCTCGACCAGCTCATCTCCTTCGGAAGCGACGAATCCGCGGACGGACAGGGCGCCACGGCCCTGGCGAGCGGCCGCGTCCAGGCGCAGGCGGGCCTTGCCCAGGCCCAGGCGGGGCTCGACCAGCTCAACCCCGCGATCGAGCAGGCGAGGGGCGCCGTCGAGGCGGAGCTTGCCACGCAGCAGGCGGCCATCGACCGGGGCTGGCAGGAGCTTCGGGACGCCTATGGCGAGCTCGAGAGCGCCCGCGTCCTTCTCGCCCAGAGCGCGGAGCAGATAGCCGACGGGCGGGCGCAGCTCGCGGAGGGCCAGGCCGAGCTCGACCGCCAGCGCGCCGACGCCCTGGCGCAGCTCGCCGACGCCCAGCGCCAGCTCGACGACGCCCTCGCCGAGATCGCCGACGGCCAGGCCGAGCTCGACGAGGGGCGCGCCACCTTCGAGCAGGAGCGCGACGACGCCCTCGCCGAGATCGCCGACGCCCGCGAGGAGATCACCGACCTCCCCGACGCCACGTGGTACGTGCAGGACCGCTCGAGCCTCTCGAGCTACGCGAGTGTGGAATCCGACGCCTCCTCGATCGAGGCCATCGGGACCGTCATCCCCATCGTGTTCTTCGTGGTGGCCGTGCTCATCAGCCTCACCACGATGACGCGCATGGTGGACGAGGAGCGCGGGCTCATCGGCGTCTACAAGGCGCTCGGGTACGGCCGCGGGAGCATCCTCTCGAAGTACGCCCTCTACGCGCTGGCGGCGTGCCTCGTCGGCGGCGTCGTGGGCAACGTGCTCGGCTTCGTTGTGCTGCCGGCCATCATCTTCACGATCTTCTCGACCATGTACGCCCTGCCGGGGTTTGCCTACGGCTTCGACGCCGCGTGGGCGCTCGCGGCGTTTGCGCTCTTCGCCGCGGGCATCGTGGGCGCGACGCTCATCACCTGCTGGCGGGAGCTCCGCGAGTCGCCCGCCTCGCTCATGCGCCCCAAGGCGCCCAGGGCCGGCTCGCGCATCCTGCTCGAGCGCGTGGGGCCCGTGTGGCGCCGGCTCGGCTTCCTCAGCAAGGTCACGGCGCGCAACCTCTTCCGCTACAAGCGCCGCCTCCTCATGACCGTCTTTGGCATCGCGGGATGCGTTGCGCTGCTCATCACGGGCTTCGGCATTCGCGACACCGTGCTCTCGCTCTCCCCGCGCCAGTACGGCGACGACGGTGTGAACCGCTATGACCTCATGGCCGTGACCTCGGCGGACGACCTCGACTCGGCCGTGGCCGACCTCGAGGGGAACCCCGAGGTCGAGGACGTGCTGCGCGTCTACATCGACAGCCTCACCGTGAGCTATGGCGACTCCAAGGAGAGCGTCTCGCTCATCGTGGTCCCGGACGGCACGGATCTCTCGGGCTACGCGCGGCTCGTGGACGAGTCAGGGCAGCCCGTCGCGCTGCCGGAGGACGGGGTCGTTATCACCAAGAACGCCGAGCAGGTCATGGGCTTCTCGCTCGGAGACGAGCTCCACCTCCAGGACTCGACCCTCGCCGAGGGGGCGACGTCCGTGGGCGGCATCGCGATGAGCTACCTGGGCAACACCCTCTACATGACCGAGAGCGCCTACGAGGCCGCCTTCGGCGCGCCCTGCGAGCAGAACGGCGTGCTCGCGCACCTCACGGGGGACGCCGACGAGCAGGTCGCCTTCTCCGAGGGGCTCACCGAGGACGGCCGCTACCTCTCGGTGGTCTCCACCCAGAAGCTCGTGAACGACTTCTCGAGCGCGTTCACGCTCATCAACACCGTGGTCTACGTGGTCATCGTGCTGGCGGCGGCGCTCTCGTTCACGGTGGTGTTCACGCTCTCCAACACCAACATCTCCGAGCGCGAGCGCGAGCTCGCCACGATCAAGGTGCTTGGCTTCAGGCGGCCCGAGGTGCATCGCTACATCAACAAGGAGACGCTCATCCTTACGGGGATCGGCATCGTCTGCGGCATGCCGATGGGCTACTTCCTCGCGCGGTCTCTGACGTGGATCTTGCGCATGCCGTCGCTCTACTTCGACGTGGTCGTGGACCCGCTCACGTACGTGATCTCCGCGGTGCTGGCCTTCGTGTTCACGCTGCTGGTGAACCTCATCACGGATCGCTCGCTCGACCGCATCGACATGGTCGGCGCCCTCAAGTCCGCCGAGTAGCGAAAGGGGACGGGTTCTCTCTCGGGCAGAAGGGGACGGGCTATCTCTCCCGGGGAGTCTGGGGCGGGCCCGTGCCCGTCCCCCTTGCAGGTCATGCGCAATCTGGGTTTTCCGGAAACATGCGATTGCGCGTTCTTCTCGCCATGCGCAACTCGGCTTTTTTGGTCAAATACGCGGGACTTTCCCGTTTACGCATGCTCCAGCAATGCGTAACTCAAGAAAACCGGTAAGGAGAGGACGCGTAATCGCGCGTTTCCGGAAAACCGAGGTTGCGCGTCCTCGTGCGCCGGTGGCCGGTTCCTTTCTCCGGCCTACCCCTCTCGCTGGGCGAGAAACGCCTTCGTGCGCTCCTCGCGCGGGTGGTCGATGACCTGCTCGGCCGGGCCCTGCTCCACGATCACGCCGCCGTCCATGAAGACGATGCGATCCGCGACCTCTCGCGCGAAGCCCATCTCGTGCGTGACGATGACCATGGTCATGTTCTCCGCCGCGAGCTCCTTGATGACGCGCAGGACCTCGGCCGTGAGCTCGGGGTCGAGGGCGCTCGTGGGCTCGTCGAAGTAGACGATGTCGGGGTGCATGGCGAGCGCCCGGGCGATGCTCGCGCGCTGCTGCTGGCCGCCCGAGAGCTGGCAGGGCACCTTGTCCTCGTTGCCGGCGAGCCCCATCTTGGCAAGAAGCGCCCGGGCCTCCGCCTCGGCCTCCGCGCGGTCGCGCCTCTGCACGCACACGGGCGCGTCCATGACGTTGCGCAGCACCGAGAAGTGCGGGAACAGGTTGTAGTTCTGGAAGACCAGGCCAAAGCGCTGGCGGGCCCGGGCGAGCACGTTCTTGTCGCCATACGCGCCCCCGCGGGCCACGGCGACGTCCTCGTAGGAGAGGTCGCCGTCGTCCAGGCGTTCGAGCAGCGTGAGGCAGCGCAGCAAGGTGGACTTGCCGCCGCCGGAGGGGCCGATGATGGCAATGACCTCGCCGGGGCTGACGGAGAGCGAGATGTCGCGCAGGACCTCCACGTCACCGAAGCTCTTGCGCGCGTGGTCGAGGGAGACCACCGGGCGCGCCTCGTTCTTCTCGACGCTAGTCATGGTAGTAGCTCAGCTTTCTCTCGATCTGCCCGGCCACGAAGTCGACGAGCAGGTTGAAGATCCAGTAGAAGGCCGCCGCGATGGCGAAGGGGAGCATGCTCACCTGGCTCGCCACGAGCTGCTTGGCCACGGTGAACATCTCGATGACGCCGATGGAGAAGGCGAGCGAGGTGTCCTTGACGAGCGTGATGACCTCGTTGGTCATGGACGGCATGATGCGCTTGACCACCTGCGGAAGCACGATGCGCACGAACGTCTGCGCCTTGGAGTAGCCGAGGACCTCGGCCGCCTCGTGCTGGCCGCGCGGGATGGACTGGATGCCGGAGCGGTAGATCTCGGCGAAGTAGGCGGCGTAGTTGACGATGAAGGCCACGATTGTGGCGTACCACTTGCTGTCGGTGGTGAGGCTGATGCCAAAGACGTAGTACGGCACGAAGTAGATGGCGAACATCTGCAGCATGAGCGGGGTGCCGCGCATGATGGAAATGTAGAAGCGGGCGAGAAGGGCGAGCGGCTTCACGCGGCTCATGCGGGCGAAGGCGACGAGCATGCCGAGGGGCAGCGACCCCAGCAGCGTGAAGGCGAATATCTGGAGGCTGACGAGGAATCCCTCGGCGAGCATCCCTGTCATGGTGAGCGTGTCCACGCTGCTCCTTTCACGACCAGGATGCCTAAAAGGGACCAGGCCCCTTTTAGGCATCCCTGGGAGGAACCTTTGGGTCGGGCGCCGCTAGGCGAGGCACCAGTTTTCGTAGGAGATGCCGTCCTCGGCGTACTTCTCGCAGAGCTCCTGGACGAAGCCATCCTCGTCCATGGCGCGCAGCGACTCGTTGACCGTCTCGGCTGTGGCGTCGTCGCCCTTCTTGAAGCCGACGGCGTAGTGCTCCTCGGAGAGGAATTCGTCGAGCTGGACGTAGGCGTCGGGCTTGGCGGCGAGCTGGTAGGCGGAGATGGAGAGGTCGCAGGCCACGGCGTCGACGGCGCCGGACTCGAGCTGCATGAAGGCGGTGTTGTAGTCGCCGATGGTCTCGAGGCTGGCGAAGGTGGCGGCGAGGTCCGCCTGCGTGGCGTCATCCCCGGCGAGCACGTTGTAGGCGGCGGAGTCGACCTGCGTGATTACGGCCTTGCCGGCGAGGTCGTCAAAGCTGGCAATGCCGGAGTCGGCGCGCGCGACGATGACCTGGCCGTTGATCATGTACGGCTCGGAGAAGGTGTAGTCGTCCTCGCGGCCCTCCATGGTGAAGCCGTTCCAGATGCAGTTGATGGCTCCGCTGTCGAGCAGGGTGTCCTTGGCGTCCCAGTCGATGGCCTCGAGCTGGACCTCCCAGCCGTTGCGGCTGGCGACCTCCTGGGCGAGCTCGAGGTCGAAGCCGGTGTACTCGCCGTCGTCGCCGACGTAGCCGTAGGGCGGGTAGGAGGAGTCAAAGCCCACGATGAGGGTGCCGGTGTCCGCGGCTCCGGTGCCGGCGGCCTCGGCCGAGGGGTCCGCGGCGTCGTCGGAGCTGGCGGGGGTGCCTCCGCAGCCGGCGAGCGCGGCGACGGACAGGGCGGAGAGCGAGGTGAGAATGAACGACCTTCTGTTCATGGCGGTCATGGCGGTTCCTCCCGGTTTGGTGCTTCCCGGCTGGGCCGGTACTTTACTCTGCTAAAGCAGGGATGAATATACGCTTTAGCGCGATGGAGTACAAGGAGGGTGGTCGTCGGTTTTCAGGTTGGTAACAGAGCGGCTGTGGTATGATGGCGCCTCACGAGGGAGTAGTGGCACGCCGCGTGCGGCGTGTGGTGCGTCAACACGCTGGCCGCAGGGCCTGGCGCGCCTTAATCAACGAGACTCGCGACGAGGGTGAGGGGCCCTCGTCGCGAGTCTTTTTATTTGACGCTGAGACGAGAGGGGACGTCATGGGTATTGTCGAGCTGCTTCTCATCGCCGTTGGGCTGTCCATGGACGCGTTTGCCGTCTCCATCTGCCGAGGCCTGGGGATGCGGAGGCTCAACCTGCGGACTGCCGCCGTGCTGGCCCTCTTCTTTGGTGGGTTTCAGGCGCTGATGCCGCTCGTCGGGTGGGCTCTCGGCAGCCAGTTCATGTGGCTCATCGAGCCGGTGGACCACTGGGTGGCGTTTGTCCTGCTCGCGTTCATCGGCGGCAAGATGCTCTGGGAGGCCTTCCACGAGGAGGACGACTGCTGCGGCTGCGAGGACACGAGTGGAATTGACCTGCGGGAGTATCTCGTGCTGGCGGTGGCCACCTCGATTGACGCGCTGGCGGCGGGAATCTCGTTCGCGGCGCTTGCCGTGGACATCGTCCCGACGGTCGCCCTCATCGGCGTCATCACGTTTTGCCTCTCGTTTGCCGGGGTCGCGGTGGGCCACTACTTCGGCGCGCGCTACGAGAAGCCCGCAAGCATCGTCGGCGGCGTGGTGCTCATCCTCATTGGCCTCAAGGTCCTCCTCGAGCACCTCGGGATATTGGTATAGCGCAGTTGCTATCGTCCCGTACGGCGTGCCACTGGCGTCAGGTTTGTTTGGCGCGCGGTCCGCGCGCCAAACAAACCTGACGCCAGTGGCACGCCCGCCCCAGATCCCTGAGAGGAACAGCCCGTCCCCGAATCAAAGACACGCGTCGGCGATGCGGCGACGCAGGTCGTCGATGCCCTGACCGGTTTCCGAGGAGGTCACGACCACCTGGTTGCGCTCGATGCCGAGCTGCCGTGCGATGGCAGCTGCCTGCTGCGTCTGCTTGGAGCGCCCGAGCTTGTCGGCCTTGGTGAGCGCCACCACGAAGGGAAGGCCGCTCTCGCGCAGGAAGCCCACCATCTCGTGGTCGAGCCGCTGGGCGTCATGCCTGATGTCGACGAGCGCAATCACGAGGTTGAAGCTGCGCTCCTGCGCAAAGTAGCCGGAGATGAGGTCCGCCCAGCGCTGCTTCTCCTTCTGGGACACCTTGGCAAAGCCGTAGCCGGGCAGGTCGACGAAGCGGATGCCGTCCACCTCGAAGAAGTTGATGTTCGCCGTCTTTCCCGGCGTGCTTGAGACCTTAACGAGGCCCTTTCGGTTGAAGAGCTTGTTGAGCAGGGAGGACTTGCCAACGTTGGAGCGGCCGGCAACCGCGACCTCGGGCGTGGTCGACTCGGGAAGCTGCGCCACGGTGCCATAGGAGGCCTCGAAGCGTGCGGTCTGGTAGTTGATGCTGCCGGCCATGACGGTCCTTTCTCGATGCGACGCGATGACCCATTGTACTTTGAGCCAGGCGCCGTCTGACTGTGCAGTCAGGGGGATAGTGCGAAGAAACACGGCTCTGGGATGCAATCGGGGGGATAGTGGGAAGGTGTTTTGCCCTCTCGCGAAGTAGGGGCCGAAGGCGCAACTGGCCTTTTGCAGGGAGGACGTCCGTCCCGGATGCAAATTCGGGCCTCGAAGCCATAGAATGGCTTCACACTATCCCCCTGATTGCACAAGCCGCGTCAAGTTTTTCGCACTATCCCCCTGATTGCGCAGAGGAGGCCTCATGGGAAACGGCACCTTCGTCAAGACGGCCGGCTTCGGCGACAACCTGCCGGGCGAGGCGGCCGCCCTGCGCTGGCTCGCGGAGGCGGAGCCGCTCGGCGGCATCCGCGTCGTGCGCGTGCTGAGCGTGACGGAGGAGGAGCTCGTCGAGGAGCGCGTCGAGACGGGCGCCCCCTCGGCGTCGGCCGCCCGCAGGATCGGTGCGGCGCTCGCCCGGACGCATGCGGCCGGCGCGCCCTGGTTCGGCTGCGCCCCCGCGGGGTGGTCGGGCGACCCGTGGTGCGGCCGGGCGCGCACCCCCTATGTCTCGCGTGATGGCGCGTCGGATGCCTGGGGCCCGTTCTTTGCCGAGCACCGCATCATGAACTACGTGCGCGTCCTCGTTGACCGAGGGGACTTCGACAACGGGGAGGCCGCGGTGCTAGAGCGGGTGGCTGGACGGCTCGCTTCGGGGGAGTACGACGCCCCGCAGCCCGCGCTCGTGCGCGCGGCGGGCCTCCCGTGCGCCCGGCTGCACGGAGACCTCTGGGCGGGGAACGTGCTTTGGGATGCAGGGCGTGACGCGCCCACCGGAGGTGTCCTCATCGACCCGATGGCCTACGGTGGCCATGCCGAGACCGACCTCGCGATGCTCGCGCTCTTTGGCTATCCGTTCCTCGACGAGGTGATCGCGGGATACGACGAGGTGTCGCCCCTTGCGGACGGATGGCGGGAGCGGGTGGGCATCCACCAGCTGGCGCCGCTGCTCCTGCACTGCGTGCTCTTCGGCGGCTGGTATCTCGCCGAGACCATGGCGGTGGCGCGGCGCTACGCATGACCCTCAGCCGGGAATAGCATGCATTCTGCCCGGCGAGGACGGGATGCGCCCAGTTGGCGAGAAGAACCTCGCGCAGAATGCACGCTGAGCGGCGCCTGCCCCGCCTATGCGCGTCCGCGCCGCGCGAGCGCCCACGTGCTGATGACGGTCTGGGCCACGAGCGCGACGCCGGCGCAGGTCCAGAGCGCGAGGTAGCCGCCGGTGCCGATGGCGATCTGCCCGAGCACGGACCCCACGCCGCCGCCCGCAAATACGCCGAGGCCGATGAGCCCCGTGCAGAGCCCCGTCTGGGACGGGTCAACGTCCATCGAGAGCGAGACGAGCGTGGGCTGGACGAGGATGTACCCGAGTCCCAGGCAGGCAGCGGCGCCGAGCGCGGGGGCCCACGAGCCGGTCAGCGCGGACGCGGCGAGGAGGATGACGGCGCAGAGCCCCGAGACCTCGCCCACCTGAATCACGCGCAGCAGGCCACCGCGCGCGCCGATGCGGCCCGAGATGGTTCCGCCCACGAGGCAGGCGATGCCGTAGAACATCATGAGCAGGCCGGAGGCGGTGGGGGAGAGTCCGCACCGCTCTGCGAGGAACGTCCCCATGAAGCCATAGACGCCGAGGTAGATAATGCCGGTCGAGCAGGCGGTGAGGTAGATTGCGCGCCCCTGCCGGAAGAAGAGGCGGACGGCGCGCTCGAGGAAGTCCCGAGCCTCGCCCAAGGGCGAGCGCTGTCCCTCGGCCGGGGGCAGGGCCTCGGCAATTCCGCGCAGGCGCAGCAGGCCAAGCCATGCGAGCAGCCCGAGCACGCCAAACGAGACAAAGGCCGCCCGCCAGCCCACGAGGTCCGTGATGATGCCGCCGAGCCCCGCGGAGAGCCCCTGCCCGGTGAAGGTGATGCCCATGAGCAGGCCGACGGCGCCGGCTCGCTCCTCGGCTGGGACGACGTCGCCGACGAGCGCCTGCGAGACCGATATGATGCCTGCCGCAAAGCAGCCGGTGAGGATTCGCGCCGCCACGAGAAGCTCGAGCGTCGGGGCGGCGGCGCACACGACCGTGCTTATCGCCAGCCCCAGGACGATGACGCGCAGCAGCCTCTGGCGACCGACGCGGTCCCCGATGGCGCCGCAGACCGGCTGAAGCATGCCGTAGGGGACGAGGTACGCCGTGAGCACCACGGCAGCGACGGACGGCGCCACGGCGAGCGTCTGGGCGATTGCGGGCAGCGCTGGCGAGACGAACCAGTTGTCCGCCGCCGAGACCAGCCCGCAGAATCCCAGCGTGACGACGACGCCCCTCTGATTGACCGTCATGGGTTCCCCTCTCCAGCGCTCATTTTCGACAGTCAACCATAACGCAACGCGCGCCGCTGGCGTCAGGTTTGTTTGGCACGCCGGGGCGGCGTGCCAAACAAACCTGACGCCAGCGGCGCGCGTTGCGCTCAGGACGTGCGGAGCAGCGCGTCCACGAGGGCGTTGTCCTCCGGGTCGGGCGACCCCAGCGGCAGGCCGCACGCCTCGAAGAAGTGGCTGCCGGCGAACTGCCGCGCGCGGAAGGTGTCGTGCGCGCCGTCATCGAGATAGCGGACGCGCGAGAGGCAGTCGGTCGTGGCGCAGTAGAGCACGCCATGGCGCTCGGCGTAGGCGAGGTAGGTCTCGTCGTTCGACCAGAGGGTCACTCCCGCCATGTTCTCAAGCTCGTACGCCACGGCGTACTCGCGCCACGCGATGCCCCGGGCGCGCGCGTAGCGGTCGAGCAGCGAGGCCATCCTCGTCACGCGGCCGAGGGTCGCGGGCGCGTCAATGAGCTGGGCGTCCACGGCAGGTGGGAAGAGCGCGCGCGATGCCAGCACGCCGAGGGCGGCCTCGCGCTCCTCGCCGGCGAGAAGAACGGCGGGCACCGAGAGCTTGATCGACTCGTCCGGAAAGAGCTCGATGGCGGAGTGCGGGACCACCGTCTCGTCACGCGCCGGGATGCGGAAGACGAGGCTGTCGTGCGCGTGCTGGACGCGGCAGCCGAGCCCCTGGCGCGCGAAGGCGCGGCGCATGGCCCGGGCGTGCTCGCCGTCCTTCTCGCGCGAGAAGGAGTCGCCGGTCATGCGGCCCATGCGGAAGAGGTAGAGGTTGAAGAGCGGCAGTCCGTCGTCTCCCATGGGGTAGTGGACGGTCCGCTTGCAGAACATGCGGACCTCGAGGCGCCGGCGCGTGGCCTTGTCATAGAGGTCGACGAGCGCGGTGCCGGCGGCGGGCCCCGAGGTCGAGCCCTCGCGGATCTCAACGACGCCGTCCGCCACGTAGGGAGGGAAGTCGCCTTCGAAGACCTGAACGAGGATGACGCCCTGATTGGGTGCGGCCGGGTCGGGCACGAAGCGCGCGTCGAAGCGCGGGGCGGGGGAGACGTGGCGCCGACAGAGCTCGCCGATGGTCTGGCTGACGTCGGCCTTGGGGCGCGGCACCGGGCAGACGTCCTTCTCGGCATCCGAGACGCCGATGACGAGCCAGCCGCCGCGTGAGTTGGCGAACGACGCCACCACCTTGGGAATTTTCCTGCGCACGCTTGGCGAGAAGGACTGCTTGAACTCTAGGGCAAAGCCTTCCTCGTAGTCCGCGAGCTGCGCGAGGTCGGCGTACTCCACGTCCGCGAGCTCCTTGGGCATGCCCTGCCTATCACGAAACGGGCTGAACATGGGGCCTCCTAGGGGGACGGCGCCATTCCGCTGATGGTGGTGTCACAAGCAGCGTAGCACGTTCTTGGCGTGTTAAGGGGGCTGTGCCGCTGGCGTCAGGTTTGTTTGGCGCGCCGCCTCGGCGTGCCAAACAAACCTGACGCCAGTGGCACAGACCCGACACCAGCGCGTTAGCCCAGCAGCGGCGTGAGCGGGCCCTGGGCGAGCACGGTCACGCGGTGCATCGCGCGGGAGAGCGCGGTGTAGAGGCGCCGGCGCGCGAGCGGGGTGTCCGGGTAGACCTCGGCCTGCGCGTCGGGCACGATCACGTGGTCGAACTCCAGCCCCTTGGCCACGCGCAGAGAGAGCAGCACCACGCCGGAGGCGGGCAGATCGGAGTTCTTGCCCATCACGCAGACGGCGTCTCCGAGCTGCTTTGCAAGCCAGCTCACGCGCGCGTCCGACTCGGCGATGACGGCCGTGAGGCCCTCGCCGGGCTCCGCCACGGCGGCTCGCAGCGCCTCGAGGTAGGCGCCCTTCTCGTCAAACGCCCGGACGTCGGGCTTGACGCCGGCGCGCTGCACGGAGGTGAGGCGCCTGCGCTCGTCCGGCTCCAGAAGGCCGCAGAAGAGCTCGGTGATTTCCGGCGAGGAGCGGTAGCTCGTGAGCAGGCGGCACTCGTCCACGCTTCCATGGCTTGCGCGGAAGATCTCCGCGATCCGCGGGAACGTGGCCGTGCCCTCCATGATGGCCTGGTGCTCGTCCCCCAGGAGCAGGAAGTGCGCGCGCGAGAAGTGCCGCGCGAGCACCATGAGCTGGGCCTCGGTGTAGTCCTGAACCTCGTCCACCATGACGAAGCGCGCAGACTTGTCGCCGGTGCCGGTGAAGAGCAGCCGCAGGTAGAGCCACTCGGTCGCGGACAGGGCGTGCTGGCCGAGCAGGCGCATGCCGATGCGGTCGAAGCGGATCCACGAGAGGCGCTCGATCTCGTCGTGCGCGCCCGCGTAGCGCTGCTCCACGAGGCGGCGCGCGTAGGCGGCGACCTCGTCGTCATCGTCGGGGGAGATGGTCTCGCCGAAGACCTCCACCTGCTGCTCGACGTCCATCTCGAGCATCTCCTCCTGGACCTCGTCGCTCTTCGAGAGCTGCGTGAAGCGCCGCTCCAGCCGGTCGTGGAGCTCGTCCTTCACAAGAGCGGTGAAGCGGGGTCCGACGGGGAACTGCGAGAACTTTTCCGCCGCGCCCTGGACCTGGCCCGCCTTGAGGAGGACCTCCCCCGCGAAGCGGATCTCGCGCAGGTCGTCCGGCTCGAGCGCGAGCTCGGCGACGGTCTCGTCCAGGCGGCGCAGCGACTCCGGCGCGGTGTCCACCCCGAGGTCGCGCTCGCCCGCGCCCTGCGCCTCGACGAAGGCGCGCCAGGTGAACGTCTGCGGGTTGGCCTCGCCCATCGAGGGCAGGACCGTGTCGATGTAGTGCTCGAAGACGTCGTTGGGCGTGAAGAGCCAGACCTGGTCGGGCGAGAGGGTCTTGCGCTCCTGGTAGAGCAGGTAGGCGATGCGCTGCAGCAGCACAGACGTCTTCCCGGAGCCCGCGATGCCGTTGACCAGCAGCACGGGGACGTCCTCGTGGCGCACGACCTCGTTCTGCTCGCGCTGGATCGTGGCCGTGATGGCCTGGAGCTTCTCGGTGTGGTGCTTCTTGAGGGCGCCCAGCAGGAGCGAGTCCTGGATGGCGATGGTGGTGTCGAAGTAGGAGTTGAGCTGGTCGCGCACGATGTCGAACTGCCGGCGCAGGGTCAGGTTCACGGTGCGGACCTTGCCGTCCACCTCGTAGCTCGTGGGCCCCATCTCCTGGTTGTAGTAGGTCTCGGCGACGGGGGAGCGCCAGTCCACCACGAGCGGGCGGCTGCGCTCGTCGGTCATGCCCGCGGTGCCGATGTAGACGTCGCGCGGGGGGCGCCCCGGGCGCATCTCGAGCGTGACCTTGGCAAAGTAGGGCTGCATGAGCAGCAGCATCACGCGGCGGAGCTTGTCCACGTTGAAGTCGTGGTACTGGTTGTAGGCGTCGATGACGGAGTTCAGCGTCTCGATGGCGGCGAGCGTCTCGATGGTCTCGTCGGCGCCGCCGAAGTCCAGGCGCACCTCCTCGCTCATGGCGATGAGGTCCTGCTTGGCGCCCTGGTGGTTGGACTCCAGGTCCTGGGATATGTCGTCGCGGATCTTGAGGAGCTTGGCGTAGAGCTCCGTGAGGTGGGCCTGCTCCTGCTGGAAGATCGGGTCGTCGCCGTGGGCGACGTCGACGCTCTCGGGCATTGCGCTCCCTCCGTTGCGCGGAATATCGAGCTATCAATAATACGCCATCGCGCGGGAGGCGCGTATGCCTGAAGAAAAGACGATTTATAATTTCGTCCTCAAAGTATCAGTACGAAATGTAAAATCGTCTTACAATCGTGATGGAAGGCGTACGAAACGAGGAGCCATGGTCATTCGAGAGACGCCCACGACAGAGTTCAAGGAGGCGGTCACGCCGACGTTCCTCAAGACGGTGAGCGCGTTCGCAAACTACGGGACCGGGCGCATCGTTTTTGGCGTCAATGACAACGGGGTGTGCGTTGGCATTGACGACCCGGTTTCCTCGTGCCTGCGGATCGAGAACATGATCAATGACAGCCTCGACCCCATCCCCCGGTACGCGCTTGAGCCTGACGAGGCGGCGGGGACGGTGACGCTCACCGTCTACGAGGGCCCGGACAAGCCCTATCGGAGCAAGGGGAGGGCGTATCGGCGTGGAGACTCGGCAACGATAGAGGTCGACCGTCTCGAGTACGGCAGGCTGGTGCTTGAGGGGAGCAATCGGACATATGATGAGTTGCCGTCTGCCCGCCAGGACGTATCGTTTTCCCTGCTGGAGAGAAAGCTCTCAAAAAGCCTCGGCATCGAGGCCCTGAGTAGGGATGTCCTTCTCACGCTTGGCCTGCTTAACAAGGACGGGTACACCAACGCTGCCGCACTTCTTGCGGACGAGAACGACTTTCCCGGCGTCGACATCGTCAGGTTCGGGGATAGCGGGGACGTGATCTATGACCGAGAGACCCTCGTGGGAATCTCGGTGCTGGAGCAAATCGACCGAGCCGTTGAGATGTTCGTCCGCTATTACTGCTACGAGCGGGTGGAGGGGACCACAAGGAAGCTCCTGTCCCGCGTGCCGCGCGAGGCGTTTCGCGAGGCGCTGGCGAACGCCCTTGTCCACCGAACGTGGGACGTTCGGGCAAACGTTCAGGTTGCCCTGTACGAAAACCGCATTGTGGTGACGTCTCCTGGCGGGCTTCCCTCGGGCCTGACCGATGAGCAGTATCTCTACGGCCAGATCTCCCTGCTGAGAAACCCGGTGTTGGCGGAGGTGTTCTTCAAGCTCGATTACATCGAGAAGTTTGGTACGGGCATCACCCGAATCAGAAGGTCGTATCAGGGATCGGTTGCCCAGCCCGTCTTTGACCTGCGCGATGGCTTTATCTCGGTAACGCTTCCTGTCATGGATGCGTTCGAGGGAACCGAAGACGAGAGGAGCGTTCTCAAGACCCTCGGAGGGGGACGCGTCCTCGCGCGTCGGGCGATCGAGGATGAGGCGCACCTCAGTCGCGCGCGTGCGCTCGCGGCGCTTGACGCGCTTGTGTCAAAGGGGGCCGTGCTCAGGCTCGGTGAGGGGCGGGCAACAAGGTACGCACGGCCCTAGTTATATTCTGTCCGGCGGAAAGCGCGCCAGGACAGTACCGTCGTGCTATCGTGTGACTAAACGTTTACGAAAACCGAGACGCGGGAGGGACAGACATGACGCGGCGCCACCGGGACCTGAGCACGCGCGACGACCTGATCGCGTGGCTGCGCGACCTTCTGCCGGATCCGTACGCCTATCCTGCGACCTCGGGCTCGACCTACGACGAGGACATCCGGCGCTTCGAGTGGGCGGTCCGCCCCCTCTGGGCAATCTTCTCGCTCCTGGCGTCCGGCGAGTTTGACGAGAAGGACGTGGGGCCGTTCGTCAGGCGCATCAAGGACGGGCTCGATCCCGAGGGTCCGCTCGCCTTCCCGGAGCCCACGCTCCCGCGCCGTCAGATCATCGTGGAGATGGAGGTCTTCGGCTACGGCCTTCTCGTGTGCCCCGAGGAGCTTCTCTCGCGCCTCACCCCCGAGGAGCGCGACCGCCTGGTCGCCTGGCTGAACCTCGCCAACGGGGTGGACCTCCCGTGGGGCGGCTGGTTCTGCTCCCGTGCGCTCGTGAACGCGGGGCTCGCCGCGGCCGGACTGCCGTACGACGCCGAGCGTCTCGCCCTTGACCTGCGCTCGATCGAGTCGATGTACGCGGGCGACGGGTGGTACGAGAACGGCCGTCCGTTCCAGCGCGACCACTACATCGGCCTCTCCTTCCACTTCGTCCTCCTGCTGCTGCACCGGTTTGCGCCCGAGGCGTGCCCGCTGCCGGACGAGGAGGCCCGCGCCGCCGCCTTCGAGCGGGACTACGTCTCGTGGTTCGACCGGCAGGGCCGCTCCGTCCCGTTTGGGCGCAGCATCTTCTATCGCTTCGGGCACGGGTGCTTCTGGGCGGCGGAGGCCCTCACGGGGACGCACTCCCTGGGGCTCGGCGAGGTCAAGCGCCTGCTCCTGCAGCACCTGCGCTGGTGGCACGCGCACCTGATCCCGGCATCCGGCCCGCTGGCGCCCGGGTACGGCTATCCCAACCTCTCCCTCGTGGAGAACTACTGCTCGCCCGCCTCTCCCGCGCGCGCCCTTCGCGCGCTCGTGGTGCTGGCGCTCCCGCCCGCAGACGAGTTCTGGTCCGTCGCGGAGCGCGAGCCCGCGCGAGAGCCCGTGCGCGTGGAGCCGGGCCCCGGCGTCCTTGCCGTGAGCGGCCCTCACCACAGCTACCTGCTCTCCGCCACGCAGTTCGGCGGCCCCACGGTCTCGGGCGGGATGTCGCGCTACGGCAAGCTCTGCTACTCGTCCGCGTTTGGGTGGAACATCTCGCGCGACGTCTGCGGCCTCACCTACTTTGCCGTCGACTCGTGCCTGGCGCTCTCCGTCGCGGGGCTTGACCAGTACGCCTCGCGCGACCGCGTCGACATGGGGGAGGTGCGCGCGGGCTATGCCCACACCCTCTGGCGCTACGCGTCCATCGCGCAGGTGGAGACCTGGCTCATCCCGGTGAACGAGTCCACGCACGTGCGCATCCACCACGTCGAGTCGTCGAGCTCCCTCGACGTCTGCGAGGGGGCGTTCCCGCTCTTCGGGTGGAACCCCAAGGAGGACGCTCCCGAGGAGGAGCGCGACGGCGCCGTGCTGCTCTCGCGCGTGTCCGAGGCGGGCCGTCTCTGGCGCTCCGGCATCGTGGACGCGCGGGCGTGTGACGACACCCTCGAGCGCTCCGTCGAGGAGGCGGGGCTTGCCGACGCCATGCGCGGCGTCCTGTGGAGCGACCGCGACGCCGACGTTGTCCTCCAGGACCCCAACACCAACATCTACAGCTGCGAGCGGAGCGCCGTCCCCGTGCTGAGGGCGCGGATCACGGCGGGGACCACATGGCTCGCCTGCGTGGTCTGCGGCGAGCCGGGGTATCCGGCGGAGTGACCGGGGACGGCGCCCGGACTAGGTGCGCACCCGAGGCGGTTGCATGCCCTCGCCATCAGGCAAGGCGCGCGAACCGATTGGTTCGGGTGCGTGCCATGTCTCAGTGTGAGTGGACGGTCCGCCAGACTCATGAAGTAAACGATTTATCACGCTGTTTTTCACAAATGTATGCCATTCGAGTGGGAGACTTTGTTCGGTAGACGGTATAAAATCGCCGATAAACGGTGTATTAGCGGAAATATCTGCCACTAACCGTCTTTCCGAAAAAAGTTGTGCACAACGTTTGGTCCCTTGCTATAATGACCTCGTTTACTAAACCAGTTAGCAAAACATTACCAAAAAAGTTTGCTAGCGAGAAGGGCGCGGACGAAGGGAAGCTCGATGGACAAGCGCGTGGTTCTGGTCTCCCACAACAGGCTGGCGGAGGGTATGGCCGGCACCGTGAAGATGATCTTCGGCGCCGACGTTGACGCCCACTGCCTCACGCCGGACGGCAGCGTGGTCGAGCTCGGCAAGGCCGTGCGCGAGGGCGTGCTCGCCCACTCCGACGAGCAGACCGTCGTCGTGGCCGACATCCTGGGGGGCAGCGTCTGCAACCAGTGCCTCCAGGACCTCTACGGGATGGACAACGTCAAGATCGTGGCCGGCATGAGCCTGCCGCTGGTGATCGGCCTGCTCTCCGTCGACGGGGCGCTCACGGACGGGGACATCGAGCAGGCCATAGAGGACGCCCGCGCGACGACGCAGCTCGTCACGCTCGAGGTGGCGGATGACCCGGCGGACGCCGAGGACGACTTCTTCTAGGACCCGATCGGCTCGGCGGGGCCGGGCCGTGGAAGCTGAGCAGCCCAAACAGAAAGGTGGTACGCAAGATGATCAGCATGGCTCGCGTGGACGACCGACTCATCCACGGGCAGGTTGCCGTCAAGTGGTGCAAGGAGCTCGCCGTGACGCGCATCATCGTGGCGAGCGTCGCCATCGCCAAGAACGCACTGCAGGTGGCCGCTCTTAAGGCGGCGGCTCCGGAGGGAGTAAAAGCTGCTGTTGTTTCGACAGAGAAGGCCATTTCTCTCCTCTCGGATCCGCGCTCTCGAAATATGAAAATCCTTCTTATCTCAAATGACCCCCGCGACCTTCTTGCTGTGTTTGAAGGCATAGGGGAGCGTCCGGTCTTGGACATCGCGAACTACGGGCGAATTGGTGGCAACCTTGCCAGCAAGCAAAAGCTCTCCGAGTCCGTATACCTCACGGAAGACGACAAGGACGTCATAAAGAAGATTGCTCAGATGGGGGTTGAGGTCATTCATCAGGCGCTTCCCGGTGACGCTCGTCGCGACTTCATGTCGCTTATGGGTTAGGCGCATACGTAGTGTGCATCTGCGCCTGGCCAGCGCATGCGATAGCTCGACATTTATGTAGAGACAGGAAAGGTAGGTAGAGATATGGATCTTATGGGTCCCGCGCTCGTGGTTGGTTTATGCGCAGCGCTGTTCAAATTCTTGGACTGGTTCTTCTGGTCGCAACTCTCGCGTCCGATCTTCTGTGTCGCGTTCGAAGGTCTTCTGCTCTCTCTCGTTATGGGTCAGCCTGAGCTAGCGACGACGGGAATCCTTCTTGCTGCCCAGCTCGAGCTCGTCTTCATTGGCAACGTGAGCATGGGTGGTGTCATGCCCTCCGACTATTGCTTGGGCTCGCTGTTCGGCGGCGCCTTTGCAATGGTCCTTGGCCAGGACGTTGCCACGGCGATCACGCTCGCCGTGCCGATCTCCATGCTCGGGTCTGTGCTCTTCAACGTCATTGAGGTTGGTGTCTGTGCAATCGTTCCGAAGTTCGATGAGCTGCTCGACCAGCACAAGCTCAGCGCCTACAACGCCCTATGGTGGGGCCAGTTCGTGGTTTACCACCTCTGCTACTTCGTTTTCGGCTTCGTGTGCATCCTCGCCGGTGCCGATGCGGTTGGCGCGTTCGTTAACGCCCTCCCCGATTGGTTCACAAGTGGTATGACCGTCGCCTCGACCATGGTTCCTGCGCTCGGCCTCGCACTGCTCCTCAAGTCCCTGTACACGAAGGAGAGCATGCCCTGGTACTTCATCGGCTTCGGCCTGATGGCGTTCCTCACCTACACCTCGGCCACTGGCGCCACGCTGGGCGAGGACGGAGTGATTGCGCTCGCAACTTCTTCCTCCACGGTCATGACGCTCGTCGAGGTTGCCTTCTTCGGGTTCGCCATTGCCGCAATCATAATCTTTAAGGACCTGAAGGAGATTAAGGAGCGCAAGGCTGCTCCTGTGCTGAACTCTGCTTCCGATGACGAGAGTGAGGACTTCTTCAATGACTAACGTAGCTGCTACGACGGGGGCGACCCCCGTTCTGGATGGGCCGGCACAGAAGAAGACGCTGAGGCGAATAATCACGCGCAACTGGTGGCTGCTCTTCGTGAACTCCTACACCAAGCTTGAGGGCACCACGTTCGCTCACGTCATGATGCCGTTTCTCGAGGACATTTACGGCAAGGAGACTGACGAGTTCTACGACGCTATGAAGCGCCACTCCAACTTCTTCAACACCACGCCTATGATGAACCCGTTCATTTTGGCGCTCGTGGTGACCATGGAGTACGAGCGCAAGGCGGCACTCGACGCGGGCAAAGACTTCGACGACAACTCGATCGAGTCGCTCAAGGTTGCCCTCATGGGACCGTTTGCGGGCATTGGCGACTCCATTGCCGTTGGCGTGCTCCGCATTCTCACGACCGGCATCGCACTTGGCTTCTCCCAGCAGGGCCTGTGGCTCGGTCCCGTGCTGTTCCTGGTGGTGTACAACGTTCCGAACCTGCTGATTCAGTGGCTCATGGGCACGATGGGCATGAAGCTGGGCTCCGGATTTGTGGCCGAGGCGCTCGAGAGCGGCATGATTGCCTCCATTACGAAGGGGCTCAACGTGCTCGGTATGCTCATGGTCGGTGCCATGACCGCTTCCTTCGTCGGCTTCTCCACCTCGCTCGTGCTTGACATGGGTAACGGCGTGACCTTTGACCTCCAGTCGGTTCTCAACCAGATCATGCCAGGAATCCTCCCTCTGGGGCTCACGCTCCTGTGCTTTGCCTACCTGCGCAAGCACAACCGTCCCATGCTGCTCATGCTCATTCTGTTCGTGGCTGCCATTGCGCTGACCGCGCTTGGCGTCTGCGGTTAAGACTGGAACGCCTTTTGTCCGTCGGGCGCCGGGGCACGGTCTCGGCGCCCGACGTGACGTAACTCCCCGGAGGCATTGGTGAAAGACTTCGTACTCGCCGCCGCCCTGATTGCATTAGCGGCATTGGTCTGCTGGGTCGTGTCACTTTGTGTGCGCTCGCGTCAGTACGGAAGACTGAAGGAGCTCGTTTCGCGGGGAGACAGAGAGGGGTTCGCTTCTCTGAGGGACTCAAATGTTTCCCGGGCGACCGTCTCGCTCTACGCGCGCGAGCTTCTTACGCTGCAACTGCTCGGGAAATGCGGTACTGACAAGGAGGTCCGCGAACAGACGAACACTCTCATGAGGATGAGTCTGAACGACTCGCAGCGCTCTCAGGTGCTTGGCACGGCGTTTGAAATACTTGCTCGTCGGGAGGACGCCTCCCACTGCCGTCGCCTCCTCGATGAGATCGAGAGGGTCATGAGCTCGGAGGCGGCCCGGACTTATCGAATCTACTTCGACACAGTGCTCCAGGGAAAGACCTGCCATCGTGACGAGCTGGAGAAGCGCCTGTCCCAACTTGAGGGCGGTCCCGCTCGGAAGACGCGCGGTTATGTCGAGTATCTGCTCTCCAAGTGCTATGAGACGAGTGGGGACACGGCACGGGCGGAGGCCATGAGGGCGCGTGCCGCCCAGGACTACTCGGTGGGGCAGGAAGAGCTTGAGAGGAGCGTTGATGTTGCATCCTACGTTTAATCTGAGTCTCGATGATTGGAAGTGGGCGCGCAAGACCCGCGACAGGCTTCTTGAGCGCTTCTCCGCAGAGTGCGACCGCGTCGGCGACCGCATTCCCTACATCGCCGAGGACCACGTCTATAGGAAGGACTTGGGCGAGACGCCGGAGGACCTGATCTGGTGGACCAACGGCTTCTGGCCGGGCATCCTCTGGCAGTGCTACCACGTCACGGGGGACGAGAAGTACCTCGAGGCGGCACGCGGCGTCGAGGACCGGCTCGACGGCGCCTTCGACCGCTACACGGGCCTCCATCATGACGTGGGCTTCATGTGGCTCCTCTCAGCCGTGGCGGACTTTCGCCTCACGGGCAACGAGCGCAGCCTCGCGCGCGGCCTGCACGCCGCCCATCTCCTTGCGGGCCGCTACAACCCGCGCGGGCGCTTCATCCGCTCCTGGAACCGCGACCGCGCCGGATGGGTCATCGTTGACTCGATGATGAACATCCCGCTGCTCTACTGGGCGTCGGACGCCATCGGCGACCCGCGCTTCACCTACGTGGCGACCGACCACGCGGATACGGTCATGGCGAACACGGTGCGCGGCGACGGCTCCTGCAACCACATCATCGTGCTCGACCCCGCCACGGGAGAGCTCCTGGAGACCCCCGCGGGACAGGGCTTTGCGAGCGGGTCTGCCTGGAGCCGCGGCCAGAGCTGGGCGGTCTACGGGTTTGCGCTCAGCTACCGCCATACGGGCGACGAGCGCTACCTCGACTGCGCCAAGCGCGTGGGGCACTACTTCATAAGCCAGGTCGCGCAGACCGGCAACGTGGCGCTGCTCGACTTCCGCCAGCCCGCGGAGCCCGTGTACTGGGACGCGCTCGCGGGGTGCATCGCGGCCTGCGGCATGCTCGAGATCGCCCGCTCCTGCGAGGGGGCCGAGCGCGCGAGCTGGGTGGACTGGGCGGTCAAGATCCTGCGCGCCACCGACGAGCGCTTCTGCGACTGGGACGTCTCGCACGACGGCGTGGTCCAGATGTGCTCGGGGGCGTATCACTCCGAGAAGGACCGCCACGTTCACATGTGCTACGCGGACTACTACTTCCTCGAGGCGGTTCTCAGGCTCACGGGGGAGGACGTGCTCCTATGGTAGACGCTGGCCCCGCCGCCTCCCGCATCCGGCTCGTCTGCCTCGACCTCGACGGTACCCTCTGCAACAGCGAGAAGAACGTCTCGCGGGGCAACCGCGCGGCGCTCGCCCGCGCCTGCGAGGCGGGGCTCGCGGTGGCCATCGCGAGCGGACGGCACCCCCTCAACGTCTGCGCCCTCATGGACGACCTCGGCCTTCCCTATACGGCCGTCTGCCTCTCGGGTGCCTACGTCATGCTCGACGGGCGCGAGGTCTTCCGCCACGGCATCTCGCTCGAGTGCGCCGAGCGCGCCGTTGAGGTCGCCAGGCGGGCGGGCTGCTACATCTCCGTCTCGGGAGCGGACTTCAACCTCAACTCGGGAACTGTCACCCGTGCGGCGAGCGAGATGGCGGCGACGAGTCGCTACCAGGGGTGCGGGGGCTACGACGAGCTGCTGGGCGAGGTCCGCACCCGCTCGGGCGAGCTGCTCAAGTGCGCGCTCCACGCGGAAGACGACGAGAGCTATCAGGGGCTGCGCGCCCTTCTCGCCGGCGCGCTGCCGGAGGCCACGCTCGCACAGTCGGACGTCTGCTGGATGGACGTGACCGACGCCGGCTGCTCCAAGGCCGAGGGCATCTCCGCCCTCGCCCGCGCGATGGGACTCTCGCTTTCCGAGGTCGCGGCCGTCGGGGACGACGAGAACGACGTGGAGTCGATGGGCGTGGTCGGCCTTGGAATCGCAATGGGAAACGCCATCGAGCCGGTCCGCGATGCAGCGGACATGCTCGTCGCGGACAACGAGCACGACGGCGTGGCGGAGGCGATCGACGCCATCCTCGCCGCGCGGGAGGGAAGGGCATCATGAGCGTGAAGAATCCCGTGCTGCGCGGGTTCCATCCCGACCCGTGCCTCTGCGCGGCGCATGGGCGCTACTATCTGGCAACCTCGACCTTCCAATGGCTGCCGGGGGTCTCGCTGTACGTCTCCGACGACCTAGCCAACTGGGAGTGCGTGGGCGGCGCGCTCACGGGTCTTGACCTGCGCGGCGTTCCCGACTCCGCGGGCGTGTGGGCCCCCGACCTCACCTTTGACGAGGACTCCGGCCGCTTCTGGCTCACCTATACCGTCTGCCGCCAGATCGACGGCATCTTCAAGGACGTCTCCAACTACGTGGTCACCGCCGAGCGAATCGAGGGGCCGTGGTCCGAGCCGGTCTTCGTGAACGCCTCGGGCTTTGACCCGGGCCTCTATCACGAGGGCGGGCGCCACTACGTGGTGAACCCCCAGTGGGACCCGCGGCCGCTCCCGGGGCACCACCGCTTCAACGACCTCGTCATGCAGGAGTTCTCTCTCGAGGAGGGGCTCGTCGGCGAGCCGCGCGTGGTGCTCGGCAACGATGACGCGGTGAACTGGCTGCGCGAGGGCCCGCACGTGATGCGTCATGACGGCTGGTACTACATCACCTGCGCGGAGGGCGGCACGGGCCGGCGGCACCGCATCCGCATGGCGCGCTCGCGCGAGCTCTGGGGCCCGTACGAGGTCTGCCCCGAGCCGCTCGTGTGCTCGTGGTGCGCCGAGACCCCGCTGCGCAAGGCGGGGCACGGCAACTTCGTCGAGGGTCCGGGCGGCCAGTGGTACGTCTGCCATCTGACGAGCCGCTACCTGCCGCGCCGTGACGGCACGCCGCACGTCTTCGACGAGCACGAGGACGGCCTCTCGCCGCTCGGGCGCGAGACGGCGCTCCAGCCCGTGGTGTGGGTTGACGGATGGCCTCGCCTCGCCTCGGGCGGCATCGCCCCCCAGGTGGACGCGGTCCCCGGGGCTGTCGACAGGCCCCGCCGCTCGTATGAGACCTCGTTTTCTTCCGAGGGCGGCCTCGCGCGTCTCTGGCGTGAGGAGTGGCTCGCCCCGCGCGCCATCGACCCCGCGCGCATGGGGCTTGCGGGCGAGGGGCTCGTCCTCTCGGGCGGGGACTCCCCGAGCTCCCTCTTTGACCGCTCGGCCCTCGTGCGCCGCGTGACGAGCTTCTCGTGGCACGCGGAGACGACGCTGTCCTTCTCGCCCGCGCACTACAACCAGAGCGCCGGCCTGATCTGCGAGTACGACGCTCGGGCCTTCGTCTACCTCTCGCTCGGCTGGGACGAGGCGGCGGGCATGCGTGCGATCGACGTGCTCGCGTGCGACAACGGGTCGTTCTCGATGCCGCTCGGCGATGCCGCCCGCGTGCGCGTGCCCGACGACGTGCGCGAGGTCACGCTGGCAGTCGACGTGCGCGCGTACGACCTCATGCTCTCCTACGCATATGACGGGGGTGCCCTGGCGCCCGTGCTCGGGCAGGACGGCGCGCCTGTCGTGCTGGATGCGTCGACGATGTCCGACGAGCACGTGAGCGGCTGGTCCTACACCGGCACCGTCGTGGGCGTGACGTGCGTGGACTGCTTTGACAAGACCGCCTGCGCGACCTTCTCGCGCTTCTCCTATGCGGACGTCGAGGGGAGTGACGTGTGATGGGCGCGCTCTCCCTCTCCGTCGTCTCGGCCAACGGGGCCGTCCGTCACGTCTCGACGGGCGAGGACGCGGTCACGCTCTCGTGGCGCGGTGCCTACGAGCCGGGAGATCGCCTCGTGGTGGAGTGTGCCGAGAGCCGGGCGCACCTCGTGATGCGCCTTGACGTCTGCCTCGCCGAGAGCCGCGTGCTGCTTGTGGGCGGACGCTTTGAGCTCCCCGTCCCGGAGGCCGACGAATGCTGCCCCTACGGCAAGGGGTGGGCGTTTGCCGACGAGCGCCACTGGGCCTACGTGCGCAGGGAGGACCCCCGCGAGGCGGCGTCCTGGCGCAACCTCGCGCTCAACGCACACGACCTTCGCCTTGCCGACGGGGCGGCGCCCACGCTCTTCCCGCACGCGAGCACCAACGTCATCTGCGACAACCCGCAGTTCTGGGCGAGAAACGCCATCGACGGCATCTTCGAGACCGCGGGGCACGGCTCATGGCCGCACGAGTCCTGGGGCATCAACGGCAACCCGGACGCGTGGCTGCGCGTGGACTTCGGCGAGCCGGTCGTGGCCGACGAGCTCGCCCTCTACCTGCGCGCGGACTTCCCGCACGACACCTGGTGGCGCTCGGCCCGCCTCGAGCTCTCCGACGGTCGCGCGATTGACCTCGAGCTTGCCCGCATGGGCGGGCGCCAGTCCTTCTCGCTGGGCGGGCGCACCATCCAGTGGCTGCGCCTCTCTCGCCTCGAGCGTGCCGAGAGGGACGGATTCCCCGGACTCTCCCAGGTCGAGGTCTGGGGCCGCAGGGCATAGCCCCCTCATTCCCATGTCACAAAGCGACAGACCGAAAGGATCGTCATGACTCGAACCGTCATCGTCGTCCCTGTTGAGCTCGGTCGCGAGCAGGGGCTCGTCACGGAGCGCTTCCAGGCCGTGCTCGACGCCGCGCGCGATGCCGGCGGCGCGCGCGTTGTGGTGCCCGCCGGGACCTACCGGATCGGATCGGTCCGCATGTGGGGCAACACCGAGCTCCACCTTGAGGCGGGGGCTCGCGTCGAGGGCTCCGCTGACATCGCGGACTATACCGACTGGGGGATCCCGACGACGCTCGCCTACGCCGTTGACACGGACATCGTGCGCATCCAGCGCCTCTGCCCGCACTACGTGCGCGCGCTCATCACCGTCGCGGACGCGGAGAACGTGGTCATCACCGGCGAGCCGGGCTCTGCCATCGACGGCGTGGACTGCACGGACCCCAAGGGCGAGGAGGGCTTCCGCGGCGCCATGGGCATCCGCATCTGCCGCTGCCGCAACGTGACCCTCTCCGGCTACGCCTTCGAGCGCTCGGCCAACTGGAGCCACCAGATCGACTCCTGTGACAACGTGCTCGCCGAGGGCGTGACCATCCTGGGCGGCCACGACGGCTTCAACATCCACCACTGCAACAACGTGACCATCCGCCGGTGCACGCTCAAGTGCGGCGACGACTGCGTGGCAGGCTTTGACGCGCGCAACGTCGTGGTGGAGGACTGCCTGCTCAACACTGCCTGCAACGCCTTGCGCCTGGGCTGCGCGAACCTCCTCGTCGAGCGCTGCGACTTCCGCGGCCCCGGCGAGTACCCGCACATCCTCGAGGGGACGCACCACATGCATGCCGCCATCAAGTACTACTCCATCAAGGGGGACGTGATCCGGGAGGACGCGTGCAACTGGCGCGTCCAGGACTGCACGTTCGAGAACCCGGGCCGCCTCATCAATTACGACTACGGCTCCGAGAGGGGCTACCAGACCGAGCGGCCGCTCGTCGACCTGCACCTCATGCGCTGCCGCGCGACGGGCGTGAGCATGACCTCGTTCTTCAGGGGCCGCGAGGACGTCCCGGGGACGCTCGAGCTTGCCGACTGCTCGTTCGAGTATGCGCCCGACGCCGAGAGCGCGGGCCGGCCTTTCGTCCAGCTCGGGGAGGGCGCCGCGCTCGTCGAGAAGAACGTCGAGTACTCCTGCGCCACGGGAGAGCCCCTCTCCGGGTCGCGCGAGGTCCGCGCCGAGGAGGTCACGGCCACCGAGCTCTTGAGGAGGGTTGTCTCATGAGGCTGGCGCTGATCCAAGAGCGCCAGAACGCGCTCTACGCGTTTCACTCGGAAGAGCCTCTTGGTCCGCGGGATGCCATTCTGGACCTCATGGAGAAGATGGTCCAGCAGAACCTCTCGCTGCTCGAGCAGGCGGCTGAAGCCGGGGCCGATTTGGCTCTTACCAGCGAGGCGGTTAACTATCCCGGCGTCCCCGGTTTGTTGGGAGGTCTCTCGTCCGCCGAGCTCGTTGCCTGCGGCCAGGATGACCTCTACCAGCGGTTTTCTCGGCTCGCTTGTGACGCTGGCATGAACATCGTCGTTGGGGTTCTGTGGCGGGAGGCAAACGGAGCGCTCTATAACACTGCTCTCGTGTTTGATCGACGTGGATGTGAAGCGCACCGCTATCGTAAGAACTTTCTCGCCGGCGATGAGAAAGATTACATGACAGCTGGCTGCGGCTTTCCCATCTGGGAGGGCGAGTTTGGTCGAGTTGGCATTGGCATCTGCTGGGACCTGCAATTTCCCACAGTTGCCCAGTCGTATGCGCTCCAGGGTGCGGATCTGGTGCTCTGTCCCACGTGGGGCTGGGAGTCCACGTATGCTACGGCGAGGGCCTATGAGAGCGGAATCTATGTGGCTTCGGCTATGGCTGTTCCCAGCTACAAACCCATTGTAGAGCCACGCATGCCGAGCTCGGTCATTTCTCCGACTGGCCGGGTGCTCGTTGAGGGGAGCCGCGATTCCGAAGGAGTCGTCATCCTCGACATTGACGACCCTCATGCCTTCTCGCACCTTCGTGAGATGAGGATGGGGGATCTGAGGGAATGGATGCGAAGAAGGGGTGTCCGAGCATGACAGCGGAAAGGTTGCCGAGGACGAGAGACGATTTCGCCGCAATTCTCCTGAGATGGCTTGTGCCTCTTGAGACTCGATATGACGCTGGCGGCAGTGGGCTGGACATCGGGAGTACCTCTGCGCAATATGAGGACGAGGTCATCCCCATGGAGGCGTGGGCCCGGCAGCTCTGGGGGCTGGTGCCTCTCTGGGCGGGCGGTGGATCGGCCGGCCCGCTTGATGCGCTTTATCGCCACGGGCTCGTCTGCGGTACGAATCCGGACTCTGAGGGCTATTGGGGTGGCTTCCGTAATCACGATCAGAAAATCATCGAGAGCGGTGCCATCGCGTACGCGTTAACCAAGGCCCCGCAGGTCCTGTGGGACCCCCTGTCCGAGATTGAGAGGCAACGGGTGGCGAGGTGGCTCTTACAGGTCAATGAGGTGACGTGTCCGGAGGGGAGCTGGCAGCTGTTTCCGGCTCTGATTAACGCGGTGCTCATGCGGCTTGGCATGTCGTTTGACCAGAGCGCTCTGGGTGACGGGCTCGACCGCGTAAGTGAGTACTATCTCGGCGGTGGGTGGTTCAGGGACGGATTGGCGGGCGTCGCCGATTACTACACACCCTTCTCGTTTCATTTCTACGGGATGCTGTATGCGGATGTGTTGCGCTACGCCTGCCCCGAACTCTTGGAGAGGGTGTCCTCGTGCGCTCGCGAGCTTTCCTCGGACTTCGTGCGTTTTTTTGCGGCGAATGGTCATGCGGTCCCCTATGGGCGCTCGCTGACGTATCGTTGCGCTCAGTGTGCGTTCTTCTCGCTTGCCCTTGGACTTGGAATCGACCTCAACGAGGTGAGTCCCGCACTTGCGAAACGGATCGTTGCCTCAAACATCGCCTTTTGGGATATGTCGCGGATGCGTGACGGTGCGGGTGCCCTTTCTATTGGCTACTGCTATCCCAACCTACACATGGCCGAAGGGTACAACGCGCCGGGTTCGCCCTATTGGGCCCTAAAGGCATTCTCCTGTCTCATGCTGCCCCCCGAAGACCCGTTCTGGGAGATTGACCCTAACGAGGTTGAATCCCTGCGAGAGGAGGGTGTCTGCCCGACCTTTGCCGGGAGTGCGCTGCTCGCGCGCGATGATGGGGGCGAGGTCACGCTCTACCCGAGCGGGCGGGTGCCGGGGCATCCCTTTGCGCAGTCGGACGCGAAGTACTCCAAGTTCGCCTACTCCTCGCGCTTTGGGTTCAGCGTCTCGCGCTCCCAGCGCACGCTCGAGGAGGCGGCGCCGGACAGCATGCTCGCGTTCGTCATCAACGGGCGCGTCTTCGTGCGCGACGGCGTGCTCGAGGCCCGACTCGAGGGGGATGCGGTCGTCAGCCGCTGGAGCCCGTGGCCCGGCATCGAGGTCGAGACGAGGGTCGAGCCGTGTGCCCGCGGGCATGTTCGGCGGCACGTGGTGACGAGCTCCATGGATTGCGAGGCGTACGACTGCGGTTTCGCGGTGCCCGGCGACTACCACGAGTGCACGCTCGAGGACGTGGAGCGCGCGTGCTGCGTGCGCGCGCGTGGCGAGAAGGACGGCGAGCCCGTGCTCGTGCGCCCCGAGGCCAACACGAACCTCATGTGCGGAAAGACGCTCATCCCCGCGGTGCGCTATCGCATCGGGGTGGGGGAGACCCGCCTCGTGACTGAGGTTCTTCTCGGCTAGGAAGCTAGCGCGCACCCGAGGCGGTCGCGCTCCCTCGCCATCAGGCAAGGCGTGCGAGCCGATCGCCTCGGGTGCGTGCTACGGGACTCTGACGACCGGCGCGTGCCAGCCCGCTACAGCGTGGTGGAACGCCACTGGACGTTGCAGTCGAGCTCCTGGTGGACGGTCTTCTTCTCGTCACTCTCCAGCAGCTCGAGCAGGATGCGGGCGGCCTCGCGGCCCTCCTCGAAGGCGGGCTGCTCGATGGCGGTGACGCTCGGGGAGGCGACGCTCGTCCAGTCGAAGTTGTCAAAGCCCACGAGGCCCACCTTGTCGGGCATGAGCGGGTAGAACTCGCGCATGGCCACGTAGATCTCGGGCAGGGCCCAGCAGTTGGGGGCAAAGACGAGGGTCGGGGTCTCGCCGTCGATGTTGGCGCGAAGGAACTGGCGGAGCGCCCCCGAGTCGATCTCTCCCGGGGCGATCTCGAGCTGCGTGAAGCCGGTCCCCTCCTTCTCGAGCGCGTCGACGAAGCCGGAGAAGCGCTCGATGCGCGAGCTCAGGAGCTGCGGGGCGGCGGCGACCAGCAGGAAGCGGCGGTAGCCGCGCTCCACGCACGACTTCACCGTCCGATACGTCGACTCGTAGTTGTCCGTCTTCACCCAGCTCGAGGTGTAGTCGTAGTACTTGGAGTCAAAGAAGACGAGCTTCTTGCCCGCGGCCTCGATGTCGTCCGCGACGGTCTTGAACTGCGAGGTGGGCTGCACGATGAAGCCGTCGACGCCCAGGGCGAGCAGGCGGTCGATGTAGGCGCGCTCGCCGTCTGCGCTGTAGTTGGAGGAGCAGCAGAGCAGGCGGTACCCGGCCTTGTCGACGACGGAGCCGATGCCCTTGACGATGCGGTTGGAGAACTCGTTGGTCACGTCGCCGATGACGACGCCGATGAGCTTGGAGCTCTTGGCGTTCATGCCGCGCGCGAGGGGGTTGGGCTCGTAGCCGGTCTTCTCGATCGCCTTCTTGATGCGCTTCTGCGTGTCCTCCGACATGCGCTCGGTCTTGCCGTTGAGATAGAACGAGACGGTGGTCTTCGACGTGCCCGCCATCTCGGCGATGTCCTTGATGGTGATGCGCCTCTTCTGCGCCATGATGCTCTTCGTGCCCCTCACTGCTCGTGTCACAGGATGTTTAGTAAACATAGTTTACTCAATTCACGGCAGCTGGGGCCGCAAATCAGGGGCCAACAAAACGCTTACATATCAGGTGGGCGGAGGGGAATATTGCGCAAAAAAGCGGGCGGCCCGAAGGCCGCCCGCGGCACGAGGCGAATGTGCGAGAAGGACTAGAGGCCGAGGATCTCCTTGACCTTGGCGATGATGGCCTCGTCCGTGGCGTTGGCGAAGAAGTACTCCTGGAAGTGCTCGCCGGAAAGGGCGCCCTTCACGAGCTCGGGATCGAGGGCGTCGAGAATCTCGGTCAGCGGCTTGAAGGCAGCGGCGCGCACGCCGTCGAGGATCTTCTTGTTGCGCTGCTCGGGGACGACGCGCTCGGCGGGGTAGCCGTTGCCGGAGCCGAAGCCGAAGAGCTTCTCGAAGGTGTACTCGAGGTTGAGCTCCTGGCCCCAGCCGTTCTTGAGGGCGAAGGGCATGGCCACCGCGTTGCCGTCGTTCACCTGGGCGAAGGTGTAGGCGTCGAGGGGGTCGGCCACGTGGCCGCAGAGGACGCCCGGGAAGCTGTTGCAGGCGAGCATGGCGCCCTCGCCGGTGCCGCAGCCGGTCACCACGTAGTCGGCGGCGCCGGAGTTGATGAGGACGGCGGCCAGGATGCCGTTCTGCACGTAGGTCAGGGGGTTGGAGCCCTCGTCGGCGTACATGCCGTAGTTGAAGACGGTGTGGCCCATGGGCTCGACGACCTTCTTGAGGGCGGCCTCGATCATGGGGTTCTTGGCGTTCTGGCTGTTCTCGTTGATGAGGGCGATCTTCATGGGGTCCCGTTCCTTTCCTCTGGGTGTGACGCTCCAGAAATGAAGACATGAGTCAGGACAAGACTACGCGCAAAACCAGTTTTGTCAACCTTTACTCCGGTTTACTCCGTCCGCCGCCAATTCATGTCCGTTCACATGATTGAAACATGAACCTTATTGCTAGCTAAAGGCGAATATCCTATAAAACTGAGGCGGAGTAAACCGGTTTGTAATATGACCGCTCACAATTCAGGCGGCCATACGGAAAAGCGGTAGGAAAGGATGGCAGGCATGGCTCACGTGAACACGGAGAAGATTGCCGATCGCGAGCGGTGGCTCTCGGTCGAGCCCCTGACCAAGGAGGAGATCGATCGCGGCCTGGCCTGCTGCCTCGCCCAGATCGACGCCAACATGGAGGCCTTCGGAACGAGGTTCCCCTGGTCTGCCACCAAGGGCCTCGAGTACCCGATCATCGACTGCATCGAGTGGACCGACGGCTTCTGGACCGGCCTTCTCTGGCTTGCCTTTGAGATGACGGGGGACGAGAAGTACCGCGACCGCGCCCTCGAGAACGTCCAGAGCTTCAAGCACCGCGTCGAGAACCGCATCGAGCTCGACCACCACGACCTCGGCTTCCTCTACGTGCCCTCCTGCGTTGCGGCCTATCGCCTCACCGGCAGCGAGGACGCCCGCACCGCCGCCCTTCTCGCCGCCGACAAGCTCATGGAGCGCTGGCAGCCCAAGGGCAAGTTCCTGCAGGCCTGGGGTCCCATGGACAGCCCCGAGCACTACCGCTTCATCATAGACTGCATGCTCAACCTGCCGATCCTCTACTTCGCCTCCGAGGAGACCGGTGACACGCACTACCGCGACGTCTCACGCATGCACTTCGACACGACGGTGAACAACATCATCCGCGAGGACGGCAGCGCCTTCCACACGTTCTATATGAACCCCGAGACCGGCGGGCCCGACCACGGCGCCACCCGCCAGGGCTACTCCGACGACTCCGCCTGGGCCCGCGGCCAGGCCTGGGGCATCTACGGCATCCCGCTGAACATGCGTCACCTGAACGACCGCAAGTACCTCGACACCTGGCGCGCGATGGCGAACTACTTCATCAACCGCCTTCCCGAGGACTCCATCTGCTATTGGGACCTCATCTTCGGCGACGGCTCCGGCCAGTCCCGCGACTCCAGCGCCGCCGCCGCTGCCGCCTGCGGGTTCATGGAGGTCGCTCCGATGCTCCCCGTCGACGACCCCGACGCGCCCGTCTACGCCGGCGTCACCGCGCAGATGATGCGCTCCCTCATCAACTCGTACACCTCCGAGGACCACGCGCCCCTGCGCCCCATCCTCTATCACGGCGTCTACAGCTGGCACTCCGGCAAGGGCGTCGACGAGGGCAACATCTGGGGCGACTACTACTTCATGGAAGCCCTGGTTCGCAGCGCCAAGAGCTGGAACCCGTACTGGTAGGAGGAAGAAATGGCAACACCCAACATCGTTATGACCCGCATCGACGAGCGTCTCGTCCACGGCCAGGGTCAGCTCTGGATCAAGTCCCTGGGCGTGAACACGGTCATCGTCGCCAACGACGAGGCTGCGGGCGACAAGATGGCCCAGACCCTCATGAAGACGGTCATCCCCGGCAACATCGCCATGCGCTTCTTCACGCTTCAGAAGACGATCGACATCATCCACAAGGCCGCTCCCGAGCAGCGCATTTTCCTGCTCGTGAAGAACCCGGCCGACGCGCTCACCCTCGTCGAGGGCGGCGTGCCCGTGACCGAGATCAACGTCGGCAACATCCACAACGCCGACGGCAAGGAGAAGGTCACCCGCTCCATCTTCGTCGGCGCCGAGGACAAGGCCGCGATTCTCGCCATGGCCGACAAGGGCGTCAAGTTCAACACCAAGACCACCCCGTCCGGCGCTGACGGTGCGGCCGAGGTCGACATCGTGGAGTTCTGCAGGAAGTAGCCCCTGCTGAGCATACCGCCCGCCAAGGGGAGGGCGGAACGTAGTGTCAGGTAGGAAAAAGGAGGGAACGTGGAGATCTCGTTCATCCAGGCCATTCTGATTGGCCTCTGGACAGCAGTCTGCTGGAGCGGCATGCTGTTCGGAATCTACACCAACCGCAGCCTCGTGCTGGCGTTCGGTGTGGGCGTCATCCTCGGCGACATCCCGACGGCGCTTGGCGTCGGCGCGGTGGCCGAGCTCGCATTCATGGGCTTTGGCGTCGGTGCTGGCGGCACCGTCCCGCCCAACGCCATCGGCCCCGGCATCGTGGGCACCCTGATGGCCATCACCACCGAGGGCGTCACCCCGGAGAGCGCGCTTGCCCTCTCCATCCCGTTCGCGGTTGCCATCCAGTTCCTGCAGACCGCCATCTACACGGCCTGCTCCGGTAACCAGGAGGCCGCTGCCCGCGCCCTCGCCGCCAACAAGCTTGGCAAGTACCGCTTCGTCTGCAACATCACCGTGATCCTGTTCGCCGTGGGCGGCTTCCTGCTCGGCTTCTTCGCCGCCTTCGCGATGCCGGCCCTCCAGGTCGTCATCGAGGCCATCCCCGAGTGGCTCACCGCGGGCCTCTCCGTCGCCGGCGGCATGCTGCCCGCCATCGGCTTCGCGATGATCATGAGCGTCATGCTCACCAAGGAGTTCATCCCCTTCGCGCTGCTCGGCTACATCTGCGCCGGCTACCTCGGGATCCCGACGGTCGGCATCGCCATGGTTGGCCTCGTGTTCGCCCTCAAGCACTACTTTGAAGTGAAGAAGCAGGAGGAGCTCGCTCCCGCTGCCGCCACCGAGGAGGTCAGCCACGATGACTGGATCTAACGAGAAGAAGCTCGTCAAGGGCGATTACACCAAGACGATGATTCGTGCCTGGCTGCTGCAGAACGGCTTCAACTACAGCAACTACCAGGGCAATGGCTACTCCTATGTCGTCTACCCCGCCCTCAAGAAGATTCACGGCAGCAACAAGGAGGCCCTGTGCAAGGACCTCGCCGAGAACTGCGAGTTCTACAACACGAACCCGAACCTGCTGCCGTTCGTGACGTCGCTTCACCTGGCCATGGCCGACGAGGGCGTCCCCTACAGCGAGATCCGCGGCCTCAAGATGGCCCTCATGGGCCCGCTCGCCGGCATCGGTGACTCGCTCTCCCAGTTCTGCCTCGCCCCGCTCTACTCGACGATCTTCTCGTCGCTCGCGATGCAGGGCATGGCCTTCGCGCCGGTGGGCTTCTTCCTCGCCATCAACGCGACGCTGCTCGCCATCAAGTACGTGATGATGAACCTGGGCCACAAGCTCGGCACCTCCGTCATCGACACGCTGTCCAAGTCCATGGGTCTCATCTCCGAGTGCGCCAGCATGGTCGGCGTCACGGTCATCACCGGCCTCGCCGCCACGTTCGTCAAGATGAACGTGAATATCGAGTTCGCGGCCGGCGCTGCCGAGGAGGGCGTCAAGCAGTCCACCGTGAGCATCCAGGGCATGCTCGACAACATCGCCCCGAAGCTGCTCCCGATGCTGTACCTGCTCCTCATGTACTACCTCATCAAGAAGCGCAACTGGAACACCTACCAGCTCGTCATCCTGACGATCGTCGTCGGCGTGGTGCTTTCCGTCTGCGGCGTCCTCGTCTAGTTTTCCGAGGAAACAATTGCGCCGTCCCCTCCAGCGGGGCGGCGCTTTTTCATATCCCGACGGCTCACCGATAGAAGGGATGGGCATGGATATCGTTTCCGTTAGAGCAAGACTCAAGAAGACCGCCGCGCTCATGCGCGTGGGAGAGATGGGCGAGCGCCTTGCGGGGCGCGACCTCAGCGTTCTTCTCGCCCGCGCCGACGAAGTCATGGCGGACACCTACACCTTCTCAAAGACGTGGGACATGGAGCGCTGCCGCGTGCCCTTCACGCTGCCGGCCGGCGCCTACGACTGGAACGTCGTCAACAACGACGACGAAGAGTGGTGCTTCATGCTCAACCGCATGGATTACCTCGAGGACCTCGCGCTCGTATCGCTGGTGAGGGGTGACGCGTCCTATGCCGAGAAGGCGGCCCGGCTCATTGAGTCCTGGGTGGACGCGCACCCCTCGATCGTGCCCGAGCTCTCCACGCGCACGCTCGACACCGGCATCCGCATCCGCTCGATGGTGTGCGTGCTTCCCGCGCTCGACGCGATGGGCGTGCTGACCGATGAGCTGCTGGAGAAGATTGTTCGCAGCGTGCGCGACCAGATCGCGTCCCTGCGCGAGCGCTACCTCCCCAAGTACGAGACCAGCAACTGGGGCAGCATCCAGACGCTTGCCATCCTCACGGTCCTGGCCACCCTCGAGGACGACCCCGCCTCCGACCCCGACTGGGTCTGGGCTCAGGGGCGCGCCGAATCCCAGATGGCCGCGCAGGTCTACCCCGACGGCATCGACTGGGAGCAGTCCACGATGTACCACGTCGAGGTGCTACTCTACTCGCTGCGCGCCCTCCACGTCCTGGAGGCGCAGGGCGCCCCGGTCCCGCGCGGGCTGCGTGGGGCGGCCGAGCGGCTCTCCCGCGCGCTTGCGGCGCAGATGATGCCCAACGGCTGCATCGACGCCCAGGGCGACTCCGACCGCACCGACGTCCGGGGCCTTATGGCCCTGTGCGCGGGCGTGCTCGGGGACGGCGCGCTCGCCGCGGCCTCCGGCCGCACCGAGCTCGACGCGGGCGACGTCTTTGCCTTTGGCTGCGACGTCGAGGACGCCCTCGTGGCGTGCGCGGGCGAGAAGGGCGCCGAGCTGCCGCGCGTCTTTGACGGCATGGACTCCGGCCTCTTTGTGGCACGTTCCTCCTGGGACGCGGACGCCAACCTCACCGAGTTCTCCTCCGGGCCCCTTGGCTCCGGCCACGGGCACTCTGATAACCTGCACGTGACCGCCGTCTATCGCGGCGTGCCCGTGCTCGTTGACGGCGGGCGCTACACCTACCGCGAGGACTCCCCGGAGCGTCCGTACCTCAAGGGCCCACTCGCCCACAACGTGCCGCTGCTTGACGGCCGCTCGAGCTGCGTGCCCAAGGGCAGCTGGGGGTACTCCGACTTTGGCTACCCGCTCAAGACCTACGCGCGTCACGCGGGCGGCGCCCACTACTTCGAGGGCGCCCTCGTGGGGCATGAGCCGCTGCACGTCCTGGTGCGCAAGCTCGTGGCGCTGGACTGCGGCATCTGGGTCTGCGCGGACGAGGCCATGGCCGAGGGGGAGCACGAGCTTGTCTCGCGGTTCCACTTTGATCCCGAGGTGCGCGTCGAGGCCGCGGACGACGGATGCCGCGTCACCTGCGCCGCGGGCGAGCTGGCGCTCGGCTCCACGGGCGAGTTGACGCTCGGCTCCGAGCAGATCTCGCTCGACTACAATGCCCTGTCCGACGCCGCCCTCGTCGAGGCCCGCAGCGCGCTCTCCGAGCGGGGCGGCCAGCTCTGGTGGCTCGTTCCGGCGGACGTGCGCGTGAGTCCCGCCCAGGTGCTTCGCGGCGGCTCCGAGCCCGTGGACCCGGCCCTTGCCGAGGCTGTGCGCTTTGAGCTTCCCGGCGGGGAGTTCTACACCGTGGCGCTCTTCCACGGGGAGGTCTACACCGGCGTGAAGGCGTTCGCCCTCGAGGGCGTCTCCTTCCATGCCAAGGCCGTCGTCGTCTACGGCGCCGGTGACGCGCGCGAGCTCACCGTGCTGCGCGCCTAGCTCTGACGCGCCGGGCGGGTGGCGGCTGTCGCCCGCCCGGCGCGCGATAACATGCACCCCACGCGGCGCACTTCTCGGCAACAGGCGTTTTGTTGACGAATCCGCGTGGGGTGTATGCTAACGAGAGAGACTCTGTGGCCCGCCTCCGTCAATTGGGACTGTCCCCAATTGACGGAGGCGGGCCGTCTTGCGTTGGGCTATTCCAGCGTGCCCATGACGATGAGCTGGGTGAGGGCGGGGAACTCCGCCGGGTCATCGGCCTTCACCATGTCGGAGAGGCGGATCCACTCGATGTCACGCCCGCCCGCGCCGAGGGAGAAGCGCTGGGGCACGCCGGTCTTCTCCAGATGCACGGTGAGCTCGAAGCCGTCCGAGCAGGTGAGCTTGGCCTGCTGCCACCAGGTGTCGTGCGGGAAGTCGGCGCGCAGGACGAGCATGGCCTCCTCGGCATGGACCGGCCGGCCAAAGTCCACCTGGAGCCAGGCGTCGTCGCGGCCGTTGATGCCCCAGGACTCGTAGGGCCAGCGTCCGTGGTGGATGCTCTGCCAGGTGCCGTCGATCGCGTTGCGCGCGATGAATCGGGGGTTGGTGGCGCCGGAGTTGGTGGTGGCGTGCGGGTAGACGCCCTCGGCGCCCTCGAGGTCGTGCGCGTTGAGGGCGAGGTTGCGCCAGGTCTCGCGCTCGCGGGGGTCGAGCACGCGGGCGTAGCCCCAGTGGGTGTCGCCGAGGAAGGCGTGGCTGGGGTACGAGTCGCGGGCGGACTCGAAGGGGATCGGGAACTCGAGGCGCCCCTCGGTCAGGTAGACGACGCTCGGGGGCAGGGACTCGTCGAGCATGACCTCGAGCTCGACGTTCTTCTCGTCCGAGGTGAGGACGAGGACGTCGCCGGCCTGGTACTCGGCATAGCGGGTGTCGAGCTGAACGAGGTCGGTACCGGTCGAGGTTCCGCGCACGGCGCCGTCGGCGCCGACGAGGCTGAGGGTGAGCTGGGGCATCGCGACTCCTTTCCGTGAATCGGGAAGCGCCGCAGGACGCGGTTGCGATCCTGCGGCGCTGGGAGATGACATCGGCCTGAAGCCCTTACTGGGGCTGCTTGCCGATGTAGGCGAGGATGCCGCCGTCGACGTAGATGACCTGACCGTTGACGAAGCTGGAGGCGTCGGAGGCCAGGAAGACGGCGGTGCCCATGAGGTCGATCGGGGTACCCCAGCGGGCGGCGGGAGTCTTGGCGACGATGAACTGGTCGAACGGGTGACGGGAGCCGTCGGGCTGGATCTCGCGCAGCGGCGCGGTCTGCGGCGTGGCGATGTAGCCCGGCCCGATGCCGTTGCACTGGATGTTGTGCTCGCCGAACTCGGAGCAGATGTTGCGGGTGAGCATCTTGAGGCCACCCTTGGCGGCGGCATAGCCGGCGACGGTCTCGCGGCCGAGCTCGCTCATCATGGAGCAGATGTTGATGATCTTGCCGTGGCCCTTCTCGATCATGCCGGGCAGGACGGCCTTTGAGACGATGAAGGGGGCGTTGAGGTCAACGTCCACGACCTGGCGGAAGTCCTCGGCGCTCATCTCGAGCATGGGGATGCGCTTGATGATGCCGGCGTTGTTGACGAGGATGTCCGGCGTGGTGCCGAAGTCGGCCTTGATGTCGGCGACGAGCTTCTCGACCTGCTCGACGTTGGTGACGTCGGCCACGTAGCCCTTGGCCTCGATGCCCTCGGCGGCGTAGGCCTTCTCGCCCATCTCGGCCTTCTCGGCGTTGATGTCGTTGAAGGCGATCTTGGCGCCGGCCTTGGCGAGCGCGGTGGCGATGGCGAAGCCGATGCCGTAGGAGGCGCCGGTGACCAGGGCGACCTTGCCATCAAGACGGAAGCTGTCCATGCTGAACGTGCTGGGATCTGCGTACTGCTCTGCCATGTGTCCTCCTCGTTGGGTGGCCTTCTGTTGAGTCTCAGTTAAGGACAGTAAACCGGTTTTGTCAACAGGAACGGAAAAGTAGCTCCCGCGAGCGGTTGAGTTCAAATAATCTCTACAGTTCGCCTGCATTTTTCAAGATAATCGGGCGCAGTGAATAAGTAAACCGATTTGTCTCCGGCTGGCAAAATCCCGCCGCGCTCCAACGTGATTGACAAGTGACGTGGCGTCTCCAAAGTTTATAATGAGAGACAGGGAGTGCTCAAAGAAGGAGGCATCATGTCCGAGAAGAACCCACGGCCCGGCACCGGCGGCGAGCGTCGCGTTTCCTATGGGGAGCGTGCTGGGAACGAGTCAATCGTCTACTTCACGCGCGACCTCTCTGCTGCCGGGCTGCGGCGCGCCTACGAGCAGGTGAACGCGCATATCGACGGCAGGGTGGCGGTGAAGCTGCACACCGGGGAGCAGCACGGCCCCAATATCATCCCGCGCCCGTGGGTCGCCGAACTCCTTGAGAGCGACCTGCCGGAGGCCACGATCGTGGAGACCAACAGCTACTATGCCGGCGATCGCGACTCCACCGAGAAGCATCGCAGGACGCTCGAGGTCAACGGCTGGACGTTCGCGCCGGTCGACATCATGGACGAGGAGGGCGCCACGCCCTTCCCCGTTGCAGGCGGGAAGTGGTTCGACGAGGTGCACATGGGCTCGCACCTTGCGAGCTACGACTCCCTGCTCGTGCTCACGCACTTCAAGGGGCACACCAAGGGCGGCTTCGGCGGCTCGGCCAAGAACATCGGCATCGGCTGCGCCGACGGCAAGATCGGCAAGCGTGAGATTCACACCACGCCCGGCTCGGACGACATGTGGGACATCTCGAACGAGGAGTTCATGGAGCGCATGATGGAGTCCGCCAAGGCCGTCTGCGACCACTTCGGCGACAAGATCGCCTTCGTGAACGTGATGCGCAACATGTCGGTCTCCTGCGACTGCGAGGGCACGGCGGCCGAGCCCGTCGTGACACCCAACGTGGGCATACTTGCCTCCACGGACATCCTGGCGATTGACCAGGCGTGCGTCGACCTCGTCTATGCGATGGGGGAGGAGGACCGCCACGCCCTGGTGGAGCGCATGGAGACCCGCCACGGCCTGCGTCAGCTTTCCTATATGAAGGAGCTTGGGATGGGCAACTGGCGCTACGTCCTCGTGGACCTCGACAATGGCGGCGCGCGCATCCTGCCCGAGGACGCCGTGGCGCACGTGGTGCCGTTCGAGGGGTAGGAAGCCGACGTTCTTCTCGCCTGCCATAACGGCATTTTTCACAACGCAAAAATACGGCCATCTACCTGCTATTTCTTGTAAAACTGCAGGTAGATGGCCGTAGCGAAAAAACGCGTTATGGCACGCCGTGAGCCAGCCGTGCCAGCCTACTCGTCGTCCACGAACCCCACGCGGTAGGCGGAGAAGACCACGGCGCCCTCGTCCTGCGTGGCGTCGAGGTCCACGTCGCCCCAGATGCCGAAGTCGCGCTCGTCGTCGGAGTCGTGGAATATCTGATGCACGTGCCAGACGTGCGCGGACTTCTCGTCCTTCTCGTCTATCGAGAGGTACGCGGCGCTGCGGGCGTCGGCGTCCAGCAGGATCTCCTCGTGCTCCTCGAAGAAGCGGTCCAGGGCACGCTGCCACACGGGCGCACGCCAGCCCCATTCGGCGTCGAGCTTGCCGAGCTCGTCGGTCGCCTCGTGAGCCGCCAGCCGCACGCGGGCGAAGAGCGCGTTGCGCACGAGCAGCGTGAGGCCGCGACGGTCGTGCACGACCTCGTCCGCCGCGGGCGGTGCGGCGTCGAGCCCCTCCGACGACCCCTCGCCGGCGGCCGCCCACTCGTCCACGAGGGAGGAGTCCACCGTGCGCACCACGAGACCCAGCCACGCGATGATGTCGCGCAGGCGCTCGTCGCGCTTCTCGAGCGGTACCGTGCGGTCGAGCGCGCGGAACGCCTCGGAGAGGTAGCGCAGCAGCAGGCCCTCGGAGCGCGCCACGTTGTAGCGACCCACGTACTCCTTGAAGTCGCTTGCGGTCTCCACCATGTCGCGCAGGACGGACTTTGGCGAGAGCGCGAAGTCGCGCGCCCACGGGACCTGCTCGCAGTACTGCTCGAAGGCCGGCTCGAGTAGGTCCTCGAGCGGCTTGGGGTAGGTGACCTCCTGCAGGCGCTCCATGCGTTCGTCGTACTCGATGCCCTCGGCCTTCATCTCGCTCATCGCGCGGTCGCGCGCGACGCGCTGCTGCGCGCGCAGGATCTGCCAGGGGTCCTCGAGCGTGGCCTCGGCCATGGAGATGACGTCGAGCGCGTAGGTCTCCGACTCCGGGTCCAGAAGCTCGAGCGCGGCCAGCAGAAACGGCGACAGGGGCTGGTCCAGCGCAAAGTCGTCTGGGAGGTCGACGGTCGTGGACCAGGACGCGCCCCCGTCCGGCAGCTCCTCGCGCGTGACCACGCCGGCGTCCTGCAGCGTGGCGAAGATCTCGTCCGCGCGCGTTGCGAGCGCGGCCTTCTCCTCGGCCGGCTGCGCGGACTCCTCCACAAGGCGGTGGACGCGCGCCCAGGCGTCACCGCCCTGCTCGACCTCGGCGAGCACCATCGAGTGCGTGACTTTCATGCGCGGGCGCAGCGGCTCCGGCACGGCGGCGATCAGGCGCTCGAAGGTCTGCTTGTTCCAGCCGACAAACCCCTCGGGCGGCTTCTTGGTCTTGATCTTGCGCGCCTTCTTGGGGTCGCCTCCCGCCTTGCGCAGGGCCCGTGCGTTCTCTATGTCGTACTCGGTGGCCTCGGCGATGACGTGGCCCTCGGTGTCAAAGCCGGCGCGACCGGCGCGGCCCACGATCTGGTGGAACTCGCGCGCGTTGAGGTGGCGCATGCGCCGTCCGTCAAACTTGGAGAGCGCGGTGAGCACCACGGTGTGAATCGGCACGTTGATACCCACGCCGAGCGTGTCCGTGCCGCAGATGACCGGCAGAAGGCCCTGCTGCGCGAGCCTCTCCACGAGCAGGCGATAGCGCGGCAGCATGCCGGCGTGGTGCACGCCCACGCCACAGCCCAGCAGGCGCTGCAGCGTCTTGCCAAAGGTCGTGGTGAAGCGCGTGCCCTTGATGGCCTCCTTCACGGCCTCGCGCTGCTCCTTGGTGGAGACGCCGTAGCTGGCAAGGCTCTGCGCGCTCGCCAGCGCCGCGTCCTGTGAGAAGTGCACGATGTAGAGCGGTGCCTCGCCCGCACGCAGCGCCAGCTCGACGGTCCCCTCCAGCGCCGTGTCCACGAACTCGTAGGAGAGCGGCACGGGGCGCGGCGCGTCGGCGATGGTGTCCACGGTGCGCCCGCCGGTGTGCTCGGAAAGCGCCTCCGCGATCGAGGAGGTGTCGCCCAGCGTGGCGCTCATGAGCAGGAACTGCGCGTGGGGGAGCGTGAGCAGCGGCACTTGCCAGGCCCAGCCGCGGTCGGGGTCCGCGTAGAAGTGGAACTCGTCCATGGCCACGCAGCCCACGTCGCACTTCTCGCCCTCGCGAAGCGCCTGGTTGGCGAGGATCTCCGCCGTGCAGCAGATGATGGGCGCGCCCGCGTTGATGGACGCGTCGCCGGTGATCATGCCCACGTTCTCGCGGCCGAAGAGCGAGACGAGGTCGAAGAACTTCTCGCTCACCAGCGCCTTGATGGGGGCGGTGTAGTAGGCGCGCCTATCCGTGCACACGCTCATGAAGCACATGCCCAGCGCCACCATTGACTTGCCGGAGCCCGTGGGCGTGCCCAGGATCAGGTGGTCGCCGGCCGCAAGGGAGAGCAGCGCCTCCTCCTGGTGCGGCCAGAGCTCGATCCCGCGAGAGTCCACCCAGCCCAGGAAGAGGTCGAGCGCCTCCTCGGCGGGGATGTTGGGGTAGGTCTCCTCGTCCGGCCAGGGGATGAGACGCCCCAGAGAGCCTGCGGCGTTGGGACCCTCGTCGACGGACTCGGTTGTGGGGAATGCGGGCATGCGGCCTCCTTGATAGACGGACCACCATTCTAGCGTGCGGGTGGGGAGCGTGCGGCCCGACCAGCCGCGTGAGCGTCTCGGCCTGCCAATCGTGTCGCATAACCGGCCAGTTGCGACGAAGCTGCCGCGTCGGGCGAGGCCCGTCATACCATGAAGCCAACGGGGGTGCCCCTGCCCACGGACGCAGACGCGATGCGCCGCTCCTCCCCTTCCTTCCCGGCCCCGTCAGGCGGGGGCACCCCTCTCTCCCCGCAAGGGGCCGCCGCCGGCCGGTGCCCCCCCGCGGCGGGAGGCCTCGCGCGGCGTATACTTTCCGAAACCACGTGAGGAGGGACTCCCATGACCGACTTCCAGCAGCTCGCGCACGACCGCTACTCCTGCAGGTCCTTCTCGGACCGCCCGGTGGAGGGCGAGAAGATCGACGCGCTTCTCGACGCCGCCCTCGCCGCCCCCACCGCCGTTGACAAGCAGCCCTGGCATATGTGGGTCGTCGAGAGCCCGGAGGCGGTCGCGCGCCTTGCGGCGCACACGCGGTTCGACTTCGGGGCGCGGGTCATCCTCGTGCTCGGCGCGCTGCCGGAGGAGGCCTGGGTCCGCAAGTACGACGGTCGCAACTTCGCCGACGTCGACGCCTCCATCGTGGGGACGCACGTCATGCTGGCAGCCCATGACCTCGGTCTTGGCACCACCTGGGTGGGGCACTTCGACGCCCCGGCCGTGAAGGAGGCGTTCCCGGAGATGGAGCCCTACGACCTCGTGGCGCTCTTCCCGCTGGGCTATCCCGCCGAGGACGCGGAGCCCGCGCCGATGCACTTCAAGCGGCGTCCCGCAGACGAGCTCGTGACCCGAGTCTAGGGTCCCGGCGCCGTGCCCGTGATGCCCTTCTCGCGAGTTGTGCACCTCTGGTTGCATGACGGTTCCGTCACGGTTGCCCGCGACGTGAACTGATACCCTTGAACATGCGCGGAGCCGCACCGGGAGCGGTAAACACAATACGGAGTCGAGACCTTCCCCGCGCAGACGGATGGCATCATGACCAGTAGAAACAACCCTCAGCGCCCGCACCGCCGCACGCGCGGCTCGCAGGCGTCCAGTCCCTACATGCGCCCGATCGACCTTCCCAGCGCGACGTCCTCGCGCGCGGGCGAGACCTCGCGCGGCGCGCGTCCGCAGTCCCGCCCGACCTATCAGTCGGGCTACGATTCCTATGACGACCCCTACGCGGGCTCCTACGCTGACCAGTACGATGACCCCTACGGAGCGAGCTACGACGATCCCTATGGGGACGCCGGCTCCTATGGGCGCACCGAGCCCGACTGGCAGGCCCCCATGCCGCGCCAGCGCGCGCCGCGCAGCCGCTACAAGAAGCGGCGCGAGGGGAGGGGCGCCACCATCGTGGGCCTTCTCGTCGTCGCGGCGATCGTGGGCGGCGGCATCTGGATGTGGCTCAACCGCACGGTCAACGTGAGCGTCAACGGGGAGCGCACCGACGTCCGCGTGGACTCCACGCTCGAGCAGATCGTGGAGAGCGAGGGGCTCTCGCTCAAGCCGGGCAACCTCGTCTCCGTGAGCGGCAACGTCCTCACGGAGGGCGGCGGCGACGCGTTCTCTGCCACCGTCAACGGCGAGCAGCTCGACGCGGCCGGCCGCGACGCCTTCCGCGCCAAGGGCAACGAGGAGATCACCTTCGGGGACGGCGCCGACGCCACCGAGGCCTCGCACGAGGAGGAGCGCGAGATCCAGCCCCTGCTCGAGCCGGCGGACTCCGTGGGATCGGTGACCTTCGTCGCCCAGTACGGCAAGGCGGGGAAGCAGAAGGTCATCGTCGGCGACCAGTCGGGCGAGTCGGTGCCCGGCGACGTCATCGAGCCCGCGCAGAACGTGAAGCTCATGAGCATCAACCCGCAGGCTGACGGCGGCCGCAAGCTCATCGCCCTGACCTTCGACGACGGCCCGAGCAGCTATACCCAGCAGTACCTTGACATCCTCTCCAAGTACGGCATCCACGCCACGTTCTTCTGCCTCGGCTCGGCCGCGGCCAACAACCCCGACCTCGTGAAGGCGATCAAGGACCAGGGCTCGCAGGTGGCGTCCCACACGATGAACCACGAGCAGCTCACCGCCGTCGACCAGGCGACGCTGCAGTCGGAGATCACGGAGGCGTTCTCTGCCATCTCCGGCGCGGGCGGCGGGGACACCTCGGTCATCCGCCCGCCCTACGGCTCGTTTGACACGTCGACGTGGCTGGCCTCGGGCGGCACGCTCTCGGCCTCGGTGATCTGGAACCTGGACAGCCTGGACTGGAAGCTGCCGGGCGCCGACACGATCGTCAACAACTGCACGAGCGGTGCCTTTGCCGGTAGCATCATCCTCATGCACGACGGCGGCGGCAACCGCGACCAGGACCTCGAGGCGCTGCCCCGCATCATCGAGCAGCTCCAGGGCGAGGGCTACGAGTTCGTGACCGTGGCGGAGCTCATGGCGTCTGACAGCCGCATCCCGGCCGAGGTGGCCGCCGGCAACGCCCACATTCCCGAGGGCTACACCTGGGCGACGGAGCTCGCCGAGTAGGAATTTGGGGACGGGTTTTCCCTCTCAGAGAGTTTGGGACAGGCCCGGGGCGCAGTAGTAACTGCGCCCCGGGCCTGTCCCAAACTCTCTGAGAGGGAAAACCCGTCCCCAAATGCCGAATGCTACTTCACGCCGTACTGCTCGTAGTAGGTGTCGATGGCGGCCTTGAGCTCGGGCGTGATGACGGTGCCGTCGAGGGCCTCCACCACGTCGGCCATGGATACGATGCTCGCCACCGGGAAGCCGTACTTCTCCTGGATCTCCTGCTGGGCGGTCACGACGCCGCCCTTGCCGACCTCCATGCGGTTGAGGCTCACGATGAGGCCCTTTATCTCAACGTTGGCGGCACCGGTGACCTTTGGGTAGGTCTCGTCGATGGACTTGCCCGAGGTAGTCACGTCCTCGATCATGACCACGCGGTCGCCGTCGGCGAGCTTGGTGCCGAGCAGGCCGCCCTTGTCGGCGCCGTGGTCCTTCTCCTCCTTGCGATCGGAGCAGTAGCGGACCTCCTTGCCAAAGAGCTCGTGGAGGGCGATCGCGGTGGTCACGGCCAGCGGGATGCCCTTGTACGCCGGCCCGAAGAGCACGTCGAAGTCCAGGCCGAAGTTGTCGTTGATCGCGTGGGCGTAGTACTCGCCCAGGCGCTTGAGCTGGGAGCCCGTCACGTAGGCGCCCGCGTTCATGAAGAACGGGGACTTGCGGCCGCTCTTGAGAGTGAAGTCGCCGAACTTCAGGACGTTGGACTCCACCATGAAGTCGATGAACTCGCGCTTGTAGGCTTCCATGTGTGCTCCTTCCAGGGGCGTTCCGTGTGCGTAGCTCGATTTTAGCCTGTTGTTGATGGGCTGACATATTGCATGAATACATACTATATTATATATGCATGTACTATCATGGAGAGGAGGGGATATGAGGCGATATGACATCGTTTCAAGCTTGCAGGATTACCGAGAAATTAGCTGGAGCGAGCGCGCCAACACCTCCGGAACGGCGGGAACCTTCCTCAAGGCGCGCGTGGGGAGTGGCACGCGCGCCCGATATCTCAAGCTGTCACGCTACAACGGGGTACGGATAGACGGAACCGAGTGCATAAACGAGCTCGTCGCGAGCCGGCTCATGGAGGCGTTGGGCATCGAGCACGTCCCCTATCGCCTCGTGCACGCGCGCGTGGTTATCGACGGCAGGGAGCATGAGACCTGGCTCTGCTCGTCGAGGAACTTCAGGAGGCCGGGGGAGCAGAAGATGGGGTTGGGAGCGTATTACGAGCTCCATCACGAGGGGGAGGATGACCCGCTCTCATTCTGCCGGCGAATGGGGTGGGGCGAGCGCATCTCCCAGATGATGCTCGTTGACTACCTGCTCGCAAACCGCGATCGCCATGCCTCCAATATCGAGGTGCTCGTTGACCGCACCGGTGCGTCGCGCCTTGCGCCGCTCTTCGATACCGGACTCTCGCTGGTTGCTCCCTATGGGGATGACGAGGAGCGAATCAGCGCCTTCGAGCCGCTCTCTCCCGTGGCGACGACCAACTATCTGGGGTCGCGTTCCCTTGAGGAGAACGTTGCGTCAGTCGCTCCGGTTATGGTGGCGCGGCCGCTCGTGCCTCAGGACAGGGATACGCTGCTCGGGGGGCTCGAAGATGCCGCCTCGTCCGTCCTTCTCGAAAAGGTGTGGGAGATCGTCTGGGAAAGGTGGCGGTGGTATGCGTCGCTTTGAGGTTATCGACGGGGAGCGTCCGGGCAGGCGGTCCTGTGGCGTGCTCAGCTACGACCAGGCGAGAAGGACCTTCTCGTTTGAGGCGGCTCCGGGGGCGACCACACGCGACGTCCCCGCGATGTTCGCCCCATTTCTCGAGCGAGGTGAGCGCAGGGTTCCCGAACGCTGGGTGGCGGAGTGGGTGAGCGAGCGCATCGCCCCACCATCTCGTCAGAACATAGGAGAGGTGCTGCGCGCCAACGACCTCGAATCATACGACCCTGCCGTTCTTCTCGCTGCGGGGCGGGGCAGGAGCACTCAGGATGGCTTCTACTTGAGGGAGATCGGGGATCCCTATCTGGGGGGCGTCATTCTTGGAGAGGGCCTGAGGGCGGCGCGAACCCGGGCGGGGCTGTCGCAGGAGGAGCTCGCCAGAAAGAGCGGCATCTCACAAGAGGCCATCAGCGTACTTGAGCGCGGGGGCGGCAATCCAACAATGCGAACGCTGGAGCGGTTAGCACGCGCGCTGGGGTGTGGTCTGCACATCGAGTTCTCGTGAGTCAGATGGCGGACTGGTAACCTCGGGTGACCAGTTTCCGGCCAATTGGTCATCTGAGGTTCCCAGTTTGCCCATGGGGGGCGCGTTCTTCTCGCCCGTCACGCAATGCGGTAGAGTTGAACGTTGGAAAACAGGGCGAGAAGAACGTCAAAGGAGTACCCGTGGAACGCACCCACATCTCTCAGCTCTTCGCCGACATGGACGAGCTCGGCGGCACCACCGTCACCGTTGCCGGCTGGGTCCGCTCGGTCCGCGACATGAAGAACTTCGGCTTCGTGATGCTGAACGACGGCTCGTGCTTCAAGGACCTGCAGGTCGTCATGAACCGCGAGAAGCTCGCCAACTACGACGAGATCGCGGCCACGGGCGTGGGCTCCGCGCTCATGGTCACGGGCACGCTCGTGCTCACGCCGGACCGCCCGCAGCCCTTCGAGCTCCAGGCGGCCGAGATTCGCGTCGAGGGCGCCTCCGCCCCGGACTACCCCATGCAGAAGAAGCGCCAGACCCGCGAGTTCCTGCGCACCCAGCAGCACCTGCGCAGCCGCACCAACCTCTTCCGCGCCGTCTTCCGCGTGCGCTCCGTGGCCGCCTACGCCATCCACCGCTTCTTCCAGGAGCGCGGCTTCGTCTACGTGAACACGCCGATCATCACCACCTCCGACGCCGAGGGCGCGGGCGAGATGTTCCGCGTGACCACGCTCGACGTGGAGAACCCGCCCCGTACCGAGTCTGGCGCCATCGACTGGTCGCAGGACTTCTTCGGCCACGCCGCCAACCTCACGGTCTCGGGTCAGCTCCAGGCTGAGAACTTCGCGCTCTCCTTCGGTGACGTCTACACCTTCGGCCCCACCTTCCGCGCCGAGAACTCCAACACGCGCCGCCACGCCGCCGAGTTCTGGATGGTGGAGCCCGAGATGGCCTTCTGCGACCTCGCCGGTGACATGGCGTGCGTCGAGGAGATGCTCAAGTACGTGATCAACTACGTGATGGACGCCTGCCCGGACGAGATGGAGTTCTTCAACAAGTTCGTGGACAAGGGCCTCGTCGAGCGCCTCACCCACGTGGCGACCTCCGACTTCGCGCACGTCACCTACACCGAGGCCATCCAGATCCTGCAGGAGGCCGCCGCCTCCGGCCACGTCTTCGAGTATCCCGTGGAGTGGGGCTGCGACCTGCAGACCGAGCACGAGCGCTTCCTCACCGAGGAGCACTTCAAGCGCCCGACCTTCGTGACGGACTATCCGGCCGCGATCAAGGCCTTCTACATGCGCCTCAACGACGACGGCAAGACCGTGGCCGCGGTGGACTGCCTCGTGCCGGGCATCGGTGAGATCGTGGGCGGCTCGCAGCGCGAGGAGCGCCTCGACGTGCTCGAGCGCCGCATCGCGGAGCTGGGCATGGAGCCGGAGCAGTACAAGTACTACCTCGACCTGCGCCGTTACGGTGGCTGCGAGCACGCCGGCTTTGGCCTGGGCTTCGAGCGCATGGTGATGTACCTCACCGGCGTGGACAACATCCGCGACGTCATCCCGCACCCGCGCACCGTGGGCAACGCCGACTTCTAGCGACGGTTTTCGCCGCCGGCGTGCCACTGGCGTCAGGCTTATTTGGCGCGTGCCACTGGCGTCAGGTTTATCTGGCACGCCCTACGTGGCGTGCCAGATAAACCTGAC
>NZ_JBQXES010000019.1:0-59987 GCF_052599055.1 Thermophilibacter sp. ZX-H3
GGGCCATGCCGCCGGCGGCATGGCCCGTCCCAGAATCTCCGGCCGAAATAACCCGTCCCCAGATGAGAGCCGGGAACCATCCCACGTCGGCGGCGAAAACCTGAGCGCCCGCGGCTTAAATTCAGCCCCGTGCCAGTTTTAGCGAAACGCACCGTCGCGTGTGGGGTACACTATCGGGTGGCAGGGGCGTCAGCCCATGTTGGTGCTTTGGTCCGCCGAGGAGAAGCCCCGGCGGCCCCGTGAAAGGAGAAAGCATGGCAGTTAAGGTTGCAATCAACGGCTTTGGTCGCATCGGCCGTCTGGCTTTCCGTCAGATGTTCGGTCACGAGGGCTCCGAGATCGTCGCCATCAACGACCTCACCTCCCCCGACATGCTCGCGTACCTTCTGAAGTATGACACCACGCAGGGCAACTACGCTCGCGACCACAAGGTCGAGGCCGGCGAGGACTCCATCACCGTCGACGGCAAGAAGATCACCATCTACAAGGAGGCCGACGCCTCCAAGCTCCCCTGGGGCGAGCTCGGCGTTGACGTCGTCCTCGAGTGCACCGGCTTCTACACCTCCAAGGCCAAGGCCCAGGCTCACATCGACGCCGGCGCCAAGAAGGTCGTCATCTCCGCTCCCGCGGGCAACGACCTCCCCACGATCGTCTACAACGTCAACCACGAGCAGCTGACCGCCGATGACAACATCATCTCCGCGGCCTCCTGCACCACCAACTGCCTCGCCCCGATGGCCAAGGGCCTCAACGACTTCGCGCCGATCGTCTCCGGCATCATGACCACCATCCACGCCTACACCGGCGACCAGATGCCGCTCGACGGCCCGCAGCGCAAGGGCAACAAGCGTCGTTCCCGCGCCTGCGCGCAGAACATCGTCCCCAACTCCACGGGTGCCGCCAAGGCCATCGGCCTGGTCCTCCCGGAGCTCAACGGCAAGCTGATCGGCGCCGCCCAGCGCGTTCCCACGCCCACCGGCTCCATCACCAACCTCTACTGCGTGGTTGACAAGGTCGTCACCAAGGACGAGGTCAACGCTGCCATGAAGGCCTACGCCGAGACCATCCCCGAGACCTTCGCCTACAACGAGGACGACATCGTCTCCTCCGACATCATCGGCGAGACCCACGGCTCGATCTTCGACGCCACCCAGACCATGGTCCAGGACCTCGGCAACGGCCAGAGCCTCGTTCAGGTCACCTCTTGGTACGACAACGAGAACTCCTACACCTCCCAGATGGTCCGCACCATCAAGTACTTCGAGAAGTTCGTCGCGTAGTCAACGCTTCGCATCGGCTTTTCGCAGGGGTGCGGTCGCAGCTCACGGGGCCGCGGCCGCGCCCCTTTCTCGTAGGAACCAGACAAAGGAGTGAGCATGGCCTTCACCAAGAAGACCGTCCGCGACGCCGACGTCGCGGGCAAGCGCGTCCTCATGCGCGTTGACTTCAACGTCCCCCTGAAGGACGGCGTCGTCACGGACGACACCCGCGTCCGCGCCGCCATCCCCACGATCGAGTACCTCAAGGACAAGGGCGCCAAGATCATCCTCATGAGCCACCTCGGCCGCCCCAAGGGCGACGGCCCCGAGCCCGCGTTCTCCCTGAAGCCGGCCGCCGACAAGCTCGCCGAGCTCACCGGCTATGACGTGAAGTTCGTCGACGACACCTACGGCGAGAAGGCCAAGGCCGCCGTCGACGCCCTCCAGGACGGCGAGATCCTCGTCCTCGAGAACGTCCGCTTCGACAAGCGCGAGAAGAAGAACGACCCCGAGATCGCCAAGACCCTCGCCTCCTACGGCGACATCTTCGTGCTTGACGCCTTCGGCACCGCGCACCGCGCCCAGGGCTCCGTTGTGGGCCCCGCCGCGTATCTCCCCGCCTACGCCGGCTTCCTGCTCGAGAAGGAGGTCGACACCCTGACCTCCATCTTCGCCGAGCCCGAGCGCCCCTTCGTCGCCATCGTCGGCGGCTCCAAGGTGTCCTCCAAGATCGGCGTCCTCGATCACCTCATCGACTCCGCCGACACCCTCATCATCGGCGGCGGCATGGCCTACACCTTCTTCCTCGCCCAGGGCATGTCCGTCGGCATGTCCCTCAAGGAGGAGGACTGGGTCGAGCGCGCCGGCGAGATGCTGAAGAAGGCCGAGGAGAAGGGCGTCAAGATCCTCCTCCCGATCGACAACCGCGTCGCCGACCACTTCGGCGAGGACGCCGTGCCGGAGGTCGTCGCCTCCGACGCCATCCCCGACGACCGCGAGGGCATGGACATCGGCCCCGAGACCGAGAAGCTCTACGCCGACGCCGTCAAGGCCGCCAAGACCGTCTTCTGGAACGGCCCGATGGGCGTCTTCGAGTTCGACAACTTCGCCCACGGCACCGAGGCCGTCGCCCGCGCCATCGCGGACTCCGACTGCACCTCGATCATCGGCGGCGGCGACTCCGTCGCGGCCATCAACAAGTTCGGCCTGGCCGACAAGATGAGCTGGATCTCCACCGGCGGTGGCGCTTCCATGGAGCTCGTCGAGGGCAAGGCCCTTCCTGGAGTGGAGGCGCTTCTCGATGCGTAAGAGGATGATCGCTGGCAACTGGAAGATGAACAAGACCTACAGCGAGGGCGTCGTCCTCGCCCAGGGCCTTGCCGACGAGCTCAAGGACGGCACCGGCGACGTCGACGTCGTCGTCTGCCCGCCCGCCGTCGACCTCAAGGGCGTCTCCGAGGTCATCGAGCAGACGTCCGCCCCGTTCGCCCTCGGCGGCCAGAACGTCTACTGGGAGGAGTCCGGCGCCTACACCGGCGAGACCGCTCCCAACATGCTCGAGGCCGTGGGCGCCACCTACTGCATCATCGGCCACTCCGAGCGCCGCGACTACTTCGGCGAGACGGACGAGGACGTGAACAAGAAGGCCAAGGCCCTCATGGCCCACGGCATCGTGCCCATCTCCTGCTGCGGCGAGTCCCTCGAGGTCCGCGAGGCCGGCAAGCACGTCGAGTTCGTCGTCGACCAGATCAAGAAGGACACCGAGGGCCTGGAGATCTCCGACCCCTCCAAGTACGTGATCGCCTACGAGCCCATCTGGGCCATCGGCACCGGCAAGACCGCCACGGCCGACGACGCCCAGGAGGTCTGCGGCGCCATCCGCGCCACCCTCGTCGAGGTCTTCGGCGAGGAGGTCGCCTCCGGCATCCGCGTGCTCTACGGCGGCTCCGCCAAGCCCGAGAACATCGCCGGCTTCCTCGAGAAGGAGGACGTCGACGGCGCGCTCGTCGGCGGCGCCTCCCTCAAGGCCGACAGCTTCGCGGCCATGGTCAAGAGCGCGATGGCGTAGGCCACGTTCTTCTCGACAGATGTGGAGTCTGGGGCCCGGACCTCGTCCGGGCCCCTTTGTGTTACCATGACCAGTTGTTATGCATCTGTCCTGAAGGAGCCTCAGTGAACCCGCTCAACATCATCCTGACCGTCCTGCTGTTCCTCTCCGGAGCCCTCACCGTCATCCTCGTCCTCATGCACTCAGGCAAGGGCACGGGCGTCTCCGACATGATCGCCTCCTCGCTCTACAACTCCGGCACCGGCTCGGGCGTTCTCGAGAAGAACCTCAATCGCCTGACGGTCATCACCGCGACCGTCTTCATCGTGAGCATCCTCGTGATGGCGCTCACGTTCCCCACGGGCACGCTCGGCTAGTCCTTCTCGCACGGCGCAGGGAGCACCTCTCGGCGGCGGCCTTCGGGTCGCCGCCTTTTTTCGTGCGACGGAGCCCGGGGCCACGCCGTCGGGCAGTGCGTTCCGCAAGTGCGGCCGCACTCGCGGCGGAAACGCGTTGAGTGCGGACGCTTGGGCGAGAAGGACCCGCGAGTGCGTCCATCGACGCCCCCCTCAGGCCGCACTCGCGGAGGGCACTCGCGAGTGCGGCCTGAGGGGGTCCCGGCCCATGCCGATCCCGCTCCGAAAAAAATCTCAGATTGGGGCTTGCATCGTCGGGGGGACTCGTGCATACTATCCCTTGCGCGAAAGCGCAGTGACAAGTCGGAGTGGCGGAATTGGCAGACGCGCTAGCTTGAGGTGCTAGTGACTGACTAAAAGGTCGTGCGGGTTCAAGTCCCGCCTCCGACACCACGAAGGTGTACGGGCCCCGAAAGGGGCCCGTTTTCGTATGCGGCCGTGCGTCGCTTCCGCGTGCTACGCTAATGCGGAGAGTCGTGACGGAGGGGGTCTCATGGCCAGGGGCGAGCTCAGCACAACGCGCGTCGGGGGGATCGGCGAGGGGAGCCTCGTCGGCGCCCTCTCGAAGCTCCTCCAGCTCACGTGCGAGGCCGTGCTCGTCTTTGACGGCTCCGGAAGGGTCCTTCTCGCCAACGACGAGGCCGTGGAGCTCCTCGGGGCCGGAGAGGGGCTCGTGGGGGTCGACGTGCGCACGCTCGTTGAGCGGGAGGGGAGGCCGGGTGCCGAGGGCCCCTTCGAGGTCGGCGCGCTCGGCATCCCGGCGGACGGCTCGGTGGCGCTCGCCTCGCTCAGGTCGGCGGACGGCAGGCCGCACGCCGTGCGCGTGCGCTGCGACGCCGTGCGGGCGCCGGGGGAGACCTACCTGCTCGTCGCCATGCCCGTGGACGCCGATGCCCTCGCCGACCGCGAGGGGGCCCGCGCGATGGCGGACCTCCGCCGCGCCAACCACCGCCTCTCGGGCACGCTCAACATCGTGCTCGACACGATCGACTCCGGGGACATCGCCACCCTCTTCGAGCGCACGCTCGAGGAGCTCACCGACACCATGGAGGCGGACGGCACGCTCGTGTACCTCTCGGAGGCGGACGGCTTCCACCTGCGCGGCATCTCGAGCGGGCTGCACGGCGAGCGCCTCGCCCGCTTCATGCCGTTCGGACGGAGCGTGGAGCGGCTCGCCATCCGCGAGGGGAGGGCGGTGCGCCTGCGCGTGTGCGCCCCCACCAACGCCTCGCTGCGCCAGGGCAGGCTCACGAAGCGCGACGTGCTGAACGAGGAGACGGGCGAGGTGCTCCGGATGCGGGTCGACACCGTGCCGCCTTTCACGAGCTTCATCGTGGTGCCCGTGTGGTTCGGCGGCAGGGTCATCTCGATCATCGAGGTGGGGTGGCGTCGCCTGCACCCGCTGCTCAAGGATGACGCGCGCCTGCTCGACTCGGTGGCCCGCTACCTCTCCATCCAGCTCGCGGGAGCCTTCGCCACGCTGCGGGCGCGCCGGGCGGACCGGCTCGCCTCGCTCGCGACCGAGCTCCGCGAGGAGCTGCTCACGTCGGCCTCCGAGGGCTCGGGCGAGGGCGCGCTCGGCCGCATCAACGACGTCTTCGCCGAGGCGGGAGACGAGCTCGACGCCGCGGTGGTGACGGTGCGCGAGAACGACCGCCAGCACGTCGTGATGGCGGACCTGCCGCTCACGGGCTCGCGCGAGCTCCCCGTCGACCTCGACGCCCTCGCCGAGCCCTACCGCGCGGGGGACGTTGCCGTGGTGCCGGTGCGCCCCGACTCCGAGCTCTTCTCGCTGCTGCGCGACATGGGGGAGCCGTGCGTCGGGGCCCTCGTCGACCTCGGCGAGCTCTCGGGCGTTCGGAGGTGCCTGCTCGTGCTCCGCCCGGACGGCGCGGAGCCCCTCGACGAGACCGAGCTCGACTTCCTCGCGGGCCTCGCCGCCGACGCCCGCGACATCGCCCGGGGGGAGGAGGCGCGCGAGCAGGACAAGCGCATCTCGCAGGCGCTCCAGACCGGCATGAGAAACGAGCTTCAGTCGGTCGAGGGCCTCACCTCGCAGGCCGTCTACTCCTCCGCGACCAAGGCGGCCTCGGTCGGCGGCGACTTCTACGACCTCATCCGCCTCCCGGGGCACCGCGCCTGTGTCATCATGGGCGACGTCTCGGGCAAGGGGGTCGAGGCCGCCTCGGTCTCCGCCGCGGTCAAGACCGCGCTCGGCGCCTACGCGTGGGAGGGCCTCGCGCCTGCGCGGATGGTGCGCTCGCTGAACGAGTTCCTGCTCGGCTTCTCGCGCCTCGAGACCTTCGCCACGCTCTTCGTGGGCATCGTGGACCTCGACGAGGCGACGATCAGGTACTGCTCGGCCGGCCATCCCCCCGCCGTGCTCGTGCACGCGGGCGCGGACGAGATCTCGATCCTCGACGTGCAGTCCGGCGTGGTGGGCGCGTTCCATGACATCAACTACCAGGACGGTCTCGTCGACCTCGTCCCCGGGGACGTCCTTCTGCTCTACACCGACGGCACGACGGAGGCGCGCGACCCGCGGGGGGCCTTCTTCGGCGAGGACGGGCTGCGCGAGGCAGTCATGCGCGAGTCCTCTCCCGAGAAGCCCTACGACGGCTTCGTGGCCCGCCTGCTCGCGGACCTCGAGGGGTTCACGGGCCAGAACCTGGAGGACGACGTCGCGATGCTCGCGCTTCGCTTCGACGGGCTCGGCGCGCGCGCCGGGTCGGCCTCGCCCCGGGAGGGCGCTTCTGCCGACCGCTCGGGCGCGGGGCGTTAGGACGCGCCTGAGCGGGGAATAATCCCGGCATGGGTGCTCCTGTGGACATAGCCGTCTTCAACGTGGAGGGCGACCTTGACGTGAGGTCGGTCCCTGCCGCGCGCCGCCGCCTCGACGCCCTCGTCGCCCAGGGTACGAGGCGCATCTTCATGAACATGGGCGACGTCAGCTACGTCGACTCGGCGGGGATGGGCTTCATCCTGGGCGAGCTGCGGCGCATTCGCCGCATGGGCGGCCTGCTCTCGCTCTCCAACGTCTCGCCCCAGCTCTATCGCGCGCTCAGCCTCATGAGGATCGTCGAGTTCATGCCCGTCTCGCGCGCGGGCGCGCGCCGCGAGGTCGCGGCGCTCGATCCGTCGGTGCTGCCGCGATGGCGCACGACCTTCCGCGTGGGCCCCGACGAGCTCTCCGCCGCCCGCGAGCGCCTCGGCGAGCTCCTCTCGCGCCTCCCGCTCACGGGAGACGCCCTCTTCGACATGAGGCTCGCCTGCGGGGAGGCGCTCGGCAACGCGGTCGACCACACCTGCGCCGACGGGGTGCTCGCCACGGTCGCGGCCTACCCGGACCGCGTGTGCGTGGAGGTGAGCGACTGCGGCTGCGGCTTCGAGCTGGCGGACGGGGACGAGCCTCCCGACGCCGCCCCCGAGGACGAGCGCGGGCGCGGCATACGGCTCATGCGGATGCTTGCCGACTCCGTGAGCATCACGCGCAAGCGGACGGGGGAGGGGACGGTCGTGCGGCTCGTCAAGCTGCTCGACTCCTCGGGCTCCTCGCCTGAGGGCGCGCCGCCCCTCGCGGGGTGACCTGCCGGCCGTGACGACCATAGGGGTTCACAGTTCCTCCACGAATCGAAATCTAACCCCTTGCGTCAGCTGGCCCGGCCCCGTATAGTAATCCCTGCGCTTGCGGGCTTAGCGCAGTTGGTAGCGCGCCACCTTGCCAAGGTGGAGGTCGCGGGTTCGAACCCCGTAGCCCGCTCCATGCGAGCTCAGAAGGCCGGTCTTGATCGGCCTTTTTCATACGGCGAAGTGGCCAAGTGGTAAGGCACGGGCCTGCAAAGCCCTGACCCCCGGTTCGAATCCGGGCTTCGCCTCCAGGACGTGACGGGCACCCTACGGGGTGCCCTTTTCGTATGCAGGCCCCCCGCCCTCTCTTCGCGCGGGCGAGAAGGACGGGCGGCCGAAAAACTTTTCTGGGATGGCCCTTGCAATCTGCGGGGCGGAGGAATATCATTACTCCTCGCGTCGCGGGCTTAGCGCAGTTGGTAGCGCGCCACCTTGCCAAGGTGGAGGTCGCGGGTTCGAACCCCGTAGCCCGCTCCATGGGTATGAGAGGGCCGGTCATGTGACCGGCCCTTTTGCTATCCTGTTCACTCGGACGCCTAAGCCTGAGGGGACCCCTGCATGCTCTTCACCATCGCGCTTCTCATCTTCCTGTTCGCCGTCGCCCAGGGCTTCGTGCGGACGATCGTGTACTTCTGGGAGTGGCTGTCGCGCGGTCGCAAGCTGGGCGACGAGGAGGTCGAGCTCGCCGAGGAGGCGCTCGAGGAGTCCGAGGACGCGCTCGAGCGCGAGCTCGCCCGGGCGTCCCGCCAGCGCGGGCTCGGCCGCGTCTTCGCGCGGTGGCGCGCCTCCGGCGCCGCGGTCGACGAGTACCTCGACCACCTGCAGCTCGGCTGGTACCAGATCATCTTCATCTTCTTCGTGGGCAGCATGGCGGGCCTGCTCATCGAGGAGGCGTTCATGCTCCTCACGGCAGGCCTCACCGAGAGCCGCGTGGGGCTCGTGTGGGGGCCCTTCTCGCCGCTCTACGGGGTGGGGGCGGTCCTGCTCACCGCGCTCTGCTTCCACATGCGCCGTCGCGGGGCGCGCGCGTGGCAGGTGTTTCTCGTCTCCGCGCTCGTGGGCGGCGTGCTCGAGCAGCTGACCGGCTGGGCCATGTCCGAGCTCTTCGACGCCGAGTCCTGGACGTACCTCCACCTGCCCGACCACATCACGCAGTGGGTGGCGTGGCGCTTCGTCGCCATGTGGGGCCTGCTCGGGCTCGTGTGGTCGCGCGCCGTCATGCCCCGCCTGCTCTACCAGATCGGCATGCCCGTCGCGCGCCGGCAGGTGGTGTTCGTCGCGCTCGTGGCGGTCTACCTCGTCGCCGACATCGCGATGACGCTCGTGTGCTTCGACCGCAAGACGGAGCGTGACGCCGGCGTGCCGCCTGCCAACGCCTTCGAGCAGTGGGTGGACACCAACTACTCGGACGAGTTCATCTCGGCGCGCTTCCAGAACCTCAAGATCGGCGGCGAGCGCGACCTCGTGGACGAGGACGGCAACCTGGTGCTCGACGAGGACGGCAACACCATGACCGAGGCGGAGGGGAGCGCCCGATGACGCCAGGACCAAACGAGCGCGGCCCCGTGCGTGGCGCCTATCTCGACTACGCGGCGGCGACGCCGCTCGACCCCGAGGTGCTCGAGGCCATGGCGCCCTACCTCACGGGGCGCTTCTACAACCCGTCTGCGCCCTATGAGCTCGCGCGCGGGGTGCGCGACGACGTCGAGAGTGCCCGCGGCGCCGTGGCGCGCCTCATCGGGGCGCGCCCCGACAACCTCGTCTTCACGGCGGGCGCGACGGAGGCCAACAACCTCGCGTTCGCGGCGGTCGAGGGGCACGTGGTCGTGGACGCAATCGAGCACGAGAGCGTGCTCGCCTGCGCCGGGACCCACGCGCGCCGCACCGTGCGCGTGGGGCGCGACGGCCTCGTGGACCCCTCCGCCGTCGCGCGCGCGATCAGGCCGGACACCGAGCTCGTCTCGATAGAGCTCGCGAACGGGGAGATCGGCTGCGTGCAGCCGGTGCGCGACATCTCCCGCGTCGTGGCCGACGAGCGCGCGCGACGCCTCGAGGCCGGCGAGCGAACGCCCATCTACCTGCACACCGACGCGTCCCAGGCGGCGGGGTGCCTCTCGGTCAACGTGAGCTCGCTCGGCGTCGACCTGCTCACGCTCTCCGCGGCGAAGATCTATGGCCCCAAGCAGGTGGGCGCGCTCTGGGCCGCGGACGACGTCCGGCTGCGCCCGCTCGTCTACGGGGGCGGGCAGGAGGGCGGCGTGCGCTCCGGCACGGAGAACGTCGCGGGCGTCGTGGGCCTCGCGCGGGCGATGGAGCTCGCCTGCGAGCGCCGAGCGCAGGAGGCGCGCCGCCTCGCCGCCCTGCGCGAGCGGCTGCGCGCGGGCCTGCTCGAGCGCCTGCCGTGGACGGTGGTCTCCGGCCCGCGCAGCCCCAAGAGGCGCCTGCCGGGCCTCCTGCACGTGGCCTTCGCGGGCATCGAGGCGCGCCGCCTCGTGATCGCCCTCGAGCGGGAGGGCGTCTCGGTGGGAACGGGCTCGGCGTGCGCCGCGAGCCGCATGCGCGTCTCGCACGTGCTCGAGGCCATCGGGATGCCGCGGCCGCTCGCCGAGGGGAGCCTGCGCCTGACGCTCGGCCTCCCCACCACGGAGGGCGAGGTCGACTACGCCGTGCTCGCCATCGAGCGCGCGGTGCGCTCGGAGATGGCCCGCCTCGGGCTTGAAGACGCCGGCCAGGCCGCTCGCGCGGCCGAGCTCGTGGCGGGGTGGCGCTGATGGGGCGCGCGCTCCCGGCGCCCGGGCCCGGCACCCGCGTCTGCTGCGGCCTCTCCGGCGGCGTCGACTCCGCGCTCGCCGCGGCGCTGCTCGTGGAGGCCGGCTACGACGTCACGGCCGTCTACATGCGCAACTGGTCGCGCGACCTGCCCGGCTTCAGGTGCCCCTGGGCCCAGGAGCTCGCCGACGCGGAGCGCGTGGCGGTGACGCTGGGGATCGACCTCGAGGTCTGGGACTGCGAGGCCGAGTACAGGGCCACCGTGGTGGACTACCTCGTGGACGCCTACGCGCACGGCCGCACGCCCAACCCGGACGTCATGTGCAACCAGACGATCAAGTTCGGGACGTTCCTCGAGCGCGCCCTCGCCGAGGGCGCCGACTTCGTCGCCACCGGGCACTACGGCCGCGTTGAGCGCGGCGAGGACGGCCGCGTGCGCCTGCTGCGCGCGCTCGACGAGCACAAGGACCAGACGTACTTCCTGTGGCGCGTGGGGGAGGAGGCCCTCGCGCGCACGCTGCTCCCCGTTGGCGAGATTCGCGACAAGGCCGAGGTGCGCCGCATGTGCGCCGAGCGCGGCCTGGGGGTGGAGAACAAGCCGGACTCAGACGGCATCTGCTTCGTGGGTCCGGTGGGCATCCGCACGTTCCTGCTCGACGCGCTGGAGCGGCGCGCCGGGGACGTGGTGGAGTGGGAGACCGGGCGCGTGCTCGGCCGCCACGACGGGGCGTTCCTCTTCACCGTGGGGCAGCGGCGCGGGCTCGACCTCGGGGGCGGGCCGGCCCGCTACGTGGTGGGCACGGACGTCGAGAAGAACGTGGTGTACGTGACGGCGGACCACGACAGCCCGGCGCTCTTCTGCCGCGAGATCGAGCTCGACGACGTCCGCTGGATCTCCGGCGAGCGCCCCGCCCCGGGGCGCTACCTCGTGCGCACGCGCCACACGGGCGAGCTTCGCGAGGCGGAGCTCGCGGGCGACGTGTTGCGCTTCGAAGAACCGGTGCGCCGCGTGGCCCCCGGCCAGTCCGCGGTGCTCTACGATGGTCTTCGCTGCCTCGGCGGCGGCATCGTGCGGAAGTGAGACAAAGGGGACAGGTTCGTTTGTCTCATTCAAAAACTAATGAGACAAACGAACCTGTCCCCTTTGTCTCACTCGGAGGGGGAGCCATGTCCATAGAGAGGGCCCGCGCGCATCTCGCGCAGTTCGGCGCCGAGGGGCGCATCCGGGAGTTCGAGGAGTCGAGCGCCACGGTCGAGCTCGCCGCGGCGGCGGTGGGCACGGAGCCCGCGCGCATCGCCAAGACGCTCAGCTTCATGGTGGGGGAGACGCCCACGCTCATCCTCTTCGCGGGGGACGCCCGCGTCAACAACCAGGCGTTCAAGGCCGCGTTCCACACCAAGCCCAAGATGCTCTCGCGCGACCAGGCCGCAGAGCTCGTCGGGCACGAGGTTGGCGGCGTGTGCCCCTTCGGCGTTGAGCCGGGCGTCGACGTGTTCCTCGACGAGTCGCTCAGGCGCTTCGAGACCGTGTGGCCCGCGGCCGGCAGCTCAAACTCCGCCATCGAGCTCACGCTCGACGAGCTCGAGCGCTTCTCCGGCGCACGCGGCTGGGTCGACGTCGCGAAGGGCTGGCGCGAGGGGGAGTAGGTCGACGCGGCGCGTAGCAGTTCTCTGTTGTCTGCCGCCCGCCGGCCGGCGAGCGGTCGTCCTTCTCGCCGCCGCGTTACACTAGACTGACGAACCGTCCGCCGGCCCGTGGGGAGCTTCCGAGTGGCAGAAGATCAGAACAACGCCGAGACCGCGCGCGTGCCGGCCCCCGCGGCCGAGCCCAAGGCGGCTCCGACCTCGGCCCCCAAGGGCGCGAAGGGGGCGGCCAAGCGGGTCTCCATGAAGGTCTCGGCCGTTCGCACCGTGGCGGCGGAGGACCGCGAGGCGGACAAGAAGTCGCTGGGCCAGGTCCGAAAGACCGTCGTCTTCCTGGGCTTCGTCGCCATCGCGTACGCGCTCTACCTCGTCCTCAGCGGGCAGGTCGACGAGTTCGTGACGTCTCTCGCGGGCGTGGACCTCGCCTGGATCGCGGCGGGCGTGGCCTGCTTCATGTTCTACTACGTCTTCGGCGTGCTCGCCTACGTCCTCTCCATCATCGCCGACCCGGACAACCCCGTGGGCATCCGCGACCTCATGAGCGTCGAGGCCTCCGGCGTCTTCTTCATGCGCCTCACGCCCAACAGCGCGGGTGCCCCTCCGGCCCAGATCTATCGCCTCACGCGAGCTGGCCTCTCGGTCGGCGAGGCGAGCGCCCTCAACTTCACGCGCACCGTGCTCTACGAGGCGGGCGAGGGCGTCTTCGCCGCCATCATGCTCCTCTTCTGCGGCACCTACTTCTACGAGACCTTCGGCGACGTCACCCTCATCGGCGTCTTCCTCTTCGGCTTCAAGGTGGTGCAGGTCGGTGCGATGCTCTTCCTGTGCCTGTTCCCCAAGCCGGTGGTGGCCATCGGCAACTGGGCGCTGCGCTTCGCCAACCGCCGCGGCTGGCTCAAGGACGAGAAGTACGAGCAGTGGTACGAGATGGTCAACACCCAGGTGGTCAAGTTCTCGGCCGCCTTCAAGCGCTCCGCCAGGAACGTGCGCGAGATGCTGCTCACGATGCTCGTGACGCTCCTTCAGCTCGGCTGCATGTACGCGCTGCCGTGGTTCGTTCTGCGCTCCTTCGGCGAGCCGGCGGACTTCCTGATCTGCCTCGCCTCGGGCTCGATGCTCGAGCTCCTCATCAACGCCGTGCCGCTCCCGGGCGGCGCGGGCGGCGCCGAGGTGGGCTTCGCCATCCTCTTCCAGGGGATGTACGGGGTGCACACCACGGCCGGCTTCGTCATCTGGCGTGCCGTCGAGTACCTGCTCCCGGTCCTCATCGCCGCCCCGTGCATGGGCATGCGCTCCACGAGCGGCGAGTCCATCAACCGGCGCTGGACGCGCGCCTGGAAGCGCCTCCGCGGGTTCGTGGGCGGCAAGCCGGGTGCGGGCGGCAAGCGCGCCGCGCGCGGCGGCGTCACCGTGAGGCCGGGAACCAAGAAGGCCGTCGTCTCCGGCGGGCCCTCGGCCGCCGCGGCGGGCTCCGACATAGAGGCACGCATCGCCGCCGGCAAGGCGGCCGCCGCGCGCCGCCGCGCCGCCGAGAAGGGCGACGCCAAGAAGGCCGCTCCCGCGAGCGCGGGCTCCGAGATCACCGTCAAGATCAAGCGCAGGCCGGCGGCGAAGAAGTAGGATCGTCGCATCTCGCATGCGGCTGTCCGGGCGGGGCACGATAGGAACATTCGGCTCAGACGAAAAAAGTCAAAAATGGGGGTTGCGCTCCGACTGCGTTCCTTGCTAATATATCCCTCGCGCTGCGGTCCCCAGCAGTGCATCACATAAGGGCGTTTAGCTCAGGGGGAGAGCGCTTCCCTGACACGGAAGAGGTCACAAGTTCAAATCTTGTAACGCCCACCACAAAAGACGCAGGTAGATGGCATAAACCGTCTACCTGCTTTTGTTTAGGACACTAAACGGGACACCAAATAGGACACCAAAAACGGGAGTCTCGTCAAAAGTCGGGTGTTTTCCTCTTTCGGCCGGTTACCTGGCCAAACAATCGATAGGTTGAATCATAAACCCTGAAGCCGGAGCTTTGGTGTCCACGTTGGGCGTGGTGTTCCGCGTGGTGTCCTTCGGGATAAGCCATTGTGTCCGGAAGGTCGCTGTTTGGAAAGGAGCCGCAAAGATGATCGAGAACATGCAAGAACTCATCGAAGACGAGGCTATGGCCTATTTCAGGGCCGACGTCTGCCTGGGAAGCCCCGAGAGCTTCAGCTTGGACGAGAGGCGCGAGATCTGCGAGCAGATGGAGTGCACGAACAAAGCGATTGAGGACGCCATGAAGGCCGATTTTGAGTCGCTGCCCCCCGAATTCCGAGTCAAACTCCTAGACATGTTGTGCTCGTCTGGCTGCGAGTCGGAGGAGTTCTGGAAAGACCTGTTGCTCGGCGAAATGCCGGACTCTCCGACACAGCTTATGGGAGAGGATGCACGATGACGGCCCGTGAGCCTGCGAACGTCGATGACGCCCTTGCCCAGGCGGCTGAGCGCCTGCTCGAGCGTAAGCGAATGGGGCTTGAGAGCGCAGTAGAAGCCCTTGAGGCGGTCGGTTATCGCGTTATCAGGCGGAAAGACGGCTCTTATGCTGTCAGGCCGCCATATGTGCGCTCAACGACGCGAGATGACGCCGAGGCCGGCAAGATTCAAACGCAGCCGTCAGACTATCTCGCAGATTATCCCGTCATGCTTACTGCTAAGCACATAGCGGAGATTACTGGCCTAAGCATCGGCCGTGTGCGCACGATGTTCAAGAATCAGGCGCTTCCGGCTGTCAAGCTTGAGAACAATCGCTGGTACGTGCCCAAACAGAAGTTCATGGCTGTCTTTGACGTGCAGAGCGGAAAGGTCGGTTAGTTTAGGGCGGGCAGAAAGGCGCATGGCTCTCGGTTAGGCCGTGCGCCCTCTTTTCTCGGATTCCTTATAACACCGTGATGTACCCCGGCGTGCTCGCCGTGTCGATGCGGAAGTACGTGTACGCCGTCTTGTTACTGGCCCATGCGGTGCCGTTGCCGCCAACAAGAGAAGCCGAGCATGAGTAGAAGCACTGCGAGCCCGTGATCCCGCTCGTCGGCAGCGCCCAGCTTGCGTCGGCCAGGATGGTCGTGAGCCTGCTGCACCCCGAGAACGTGTAGAAAAGGTCCGTGAGCGTCGACGGGTCGAACCCACGGAAGTCGATCGTCGCGAAGGCGCAGGAGCTGAACGTGTAGCGCATCGAGCGCACGCCCGAGAGGTTGCCCAGACCGTTCACGCTCGCAAGGTTCGTGCAGCTGTAAAACAGGTAGTTGAAGTTCAAATACGAGAAGCCCGCCATGTCGGCAGCGAACGTCGCGCTCGTGAGGTGCTGGCGGTGCGTCGGCCCGGTGACGCCGTCCCAGGGCGTGAAGCCGAGCCCCACGTACTTGCCGATTGCGCAGATCCGCCCGGAGGCGACGAGCTCGCGCGTGGCGTCGGGCGTCGACGCGGCCGTGAGAACGCCCTCGCCGTCCGCGTAGAAATGCGTCCAGAACCAGGTGCGCCTATCGTCGTTCGGGTCCGTGAGCACGCCGCCCGCGCCCAGCTTGCACACGCTCGCGCCGCTCGTGGTGGAGGGCACGAAGCCGTCGGTGCCGCCCACAAGGCGGTTGCAGCTGTTGAACATGAGCGAGCCCGAGAGCCCCGAGTTGCTGAAGCTCGTGGCGTAGATCGTCTCCAGGCTCCCGCAGCTCGTGAACATCTGGTTCGCGCTCGTCATGCCGGACAGGTTCTCGAAGCCCCTCACCTCGGTGCAGTTCGAGAACGCGTTGAACCAGTAGTTGCAGTTCGTCAGGCCCAGGCTCCCGATGGTGCTGTCGATGTAGACCTTCTTCACCAGCAGCTTTATCGAGTCGTAGGAGCGTGCGCTCGCGGACGAGTAACCCGCCGGGTCGATCTCGAAGACCTGCACGATGCGCCCGCCGGTGACGGAGGTGCGCCGCTCGTAGTAGTTGATCTCCAGCGTGCCGTCGTCCAGGAGCAAGGCGCGGATCTTGTAGCCCACGTCCCATTCGAGCGCCAGGATGGCGGCTGCCATGTCGCCCGGCGCGTAGAGCGTGCTCTCGCCGTTCTGCCCGCGTATGGCGTCGGCGATGTCCGAGAACACAGACTCGGGAAGCACGCCCGACTCCAGCGCCATGTAGGGCTGCTCCTGATAGTGGCCAGCGTCCGTGCCGTCGAGAGCCGCCACGGCAGCGGCCATCTCGCGGGGCTTGTACAGCGTGGCGACGCCCGCTTGGTAGCGGATCGCGTTGGCTATGTCAGTGAGTATGCTCGTGGAAACGGTGCCTACGGCCATCAGAACTCCTCCTCTTCGAGGTTGGCGAGCGAGGCGATGGCGTCGTCCACGTACTGCTTGGTCGCGTAGGCCGAGAGGTCGGGCGTCGTTCCCGCCGGCCCCTATGGTCCTTGCGGCCCGGTCGCACCAGTCTCGCCTTTGAGGTTGTGGAAGGCGAATACGAACGTCCTGGCAGACGCCGTGCCGCCCAGCGTGACGTTGACGGAAGGCGTGCCCGTGCTCGCGTCAACCGTCGCGCTCGCGCCGGTGATGGTCGCGTCTGCGCCGTCATCGCCCGTGTCGCCCTTCGGCCCCTGCGGCCCCGTTGCACCGGTCTCGCCGGTATCGCCCTTCGGTCCCGTCTCGCCTTGCGGGCCGGTCTCACCCTGGATTCCCTGGATGCCCTGCGGTCCGCGAAGGTCGGCCGAGCTCGTACCCGACGCGCTCGTGACGGACAGCACCGAGCCGCTCCATGAGTGCGTGCAAGAGGCGCCATCGGCTCCAGCGGGGCCTGTCGCACCCCGCGGCCCCGTGTCACCGGTGTCACCCTTCGGTCCCTGGGGACCGGTCTCGCCGGTGTCACCTTTGTCGCCCTTAACGCCCTTGGCCACGTCGGCCGTGGTGGTGCCGTTCTTGTCGGTGATCGTGATGGTGCAGCCGCCCTCGGTGGCAGTCACGGTGGCCGTGGGACTGAAACCGTCGACGCCATCCTGGCCGTCGGCACCGTCGAAGTCGCCGCGCTCGGCCGCCGCCGTCAGGTTCTCCCGCGCAGTGTCGGCCAGCGCGGCCGCAGCGTTCGCAGCCGTGGCGGCGTCGGTCGTGATCTCGGTCGCGTGCTCGTAGGCGTTGATGGCGTCCACGAACAGCGTGAACCCGTCCTCGTGCCCCTCGCCGCCGACGACCACGGGCTCCACCCGTATCGTGAACACGCGGGAAGAGATGTACGTATCGTCACCACGCGAGACCATGACCTGGGCCTGCACGGCACCCTCGGCCTCCTGCATCGCCGCCGGGTAGTAGACCTCGAACGCCCCGACAGACGCGTCGACGGCCGAGAAGGGCTCGGTCCCGCGCTCGCCAGTCACCTTGTGCCGCCACAAGAAGTAGACGGCAGCCCCCGTCAGGTCGGCTGCAGAGCCGTCCTCCCTCACGGCAAGCGAGATCCCGCGCCCGCCAGCGTCGGCGGGGGGAGCCACCAGCACGTCGCCGAAACGCTCGTCGCAGGCGTCCCAAACCAGCCTATGAAGTCCGCATCCGTCGAGCACGAAGCACCTCCTAGAGTCTCCGCTCAGGGTATGCCCGCGTCACAACCCCGCCGTCAGAAGTCGAGGTCCGCCAGCTCGTCCAGGTCATCGGTGGCGGTTGTCACCGTGCTCTCCACGACCTGCACCGAGGTCGCCACGCTCAGGTTGCCGTCAATGCCCGCGACGTCGTTCTGCAGCGCGGCAACGTCGGCGGCAAGCGAGCTCGTCACCGCGTAGTCGACCTGCTGCACCGTGCCGATTGTCACGCGGCAGATCACCGCATCACCGAACGTGCGCACGCGCTTCACGACTCGCGCCTTGAGCCGCCACTCGGGAGTCCGTGTCGAGTCGATCACGGCCACCTCGTCGCCCAAGCCGCACTCGCCGCCGTCCAGGGCCGCCACGTCGATCTCGTACGACACCTTGGGCTGAACGGCATCCACGAGCGCCTTCCTGGTGAGCGCCAACAGCTTTGCAGGGTCGTCGCACTCCGAGAAGGTCACCTGCCCGAAGCTGTGGACCTTCGCCGTCCTGTCAGCGTTCCAGCGGCCCCACACGAGCCGCGCGTCCTCGTCGCCGACCCAGTTCACGCCGCCGTTGACCTCGCCGAAGGTGAGCTTCTTGCGGTAGCCGCCCGTGTAGCGCCCGTCCTCGTCGGTCACGGGAAGCCCCGCGCCGAAGCCGTAGAGCGCCGTGTACACGTCCTGCTCCAGAACCGTGCGCGTGCATCCCGCCATGTTCTTGCCGTAGGTGAAGCGAAGGCCCTTCCAACTCCCAAGCTGGCTCTTGAAACGGACGCCCCTTGAGACCACGCGCCCGCCAGCAGCCGTTATCACGGGCTCGACCTCGCCGTCCCAGACCTCGGCTATTCTCCGCAGCGCACAGAGCGCGTTCACGTGGTAGAGCACGCAGCCCGCAGTGCCAGCCACGTCGCACGACGCGATCGACCAGCGCGTGGGTACCAGTACGACCGCCAGTGCCTGCCGCGCAGTCCGAGAGACCAGATGCTGCTCCTCGATGAAGTCGTCCAGAAGCTCGCACAATGATGACTCCGCGTAGACCGAACACAAGCACTCAAGCGGCTCGTCGGTCCGCACCACCACGTGCTCACGCCACACGCCGCCGTCCTGCCACAGCAGCCGGTCGCCCTTGGTGGGCACCTCGCGGCGCTCGAACTCCAGCGTGTCCTCGCCGTTCAGCTCCTCGGTGTGGACGAGCTCGCCGACGACGGGCAGGATGCCGATGCGCTCGTCGAACCGGTCGAACCAGAAGATCGTGGGAACGGAGCTCGCCATCACAGCCACCTCTCGCGGAAGCTGGTCGCATGGGAGGAGCATCCCGTGAAGCTCAGCTCGCAGCTACCAGGAGAAAGCGAGAAGAAGTCGCTCGCCAGCGTCACGTCGGCGCGGGCATCAATACCATCGATGGTCGCGCCCTCGCCCTCGCAGTCGATGCGCACCACTTCGCCACCGGAGAAGGCATGCTCCACGCGCACGATGGCATCGCTGCAGCCGACCTGCACGGCAGCGCCAGCAGAGGCTACCAGCTCGAACGTCGGCCACGTGGACCACGACCCCCCGACTTCGAACTCCGAGCTCGTCTTCGAGCGAGCTCTCCCGTAGGCAACGGGATCGAGCAAATCGAACGTTACCTCGCCTTGCCCGTCCTCGAATAGCGACGACCACGAGCCCGTATCGGTGCAGATGACGTCGCGGTACTCGAACTCCGGCTCGTCGGGCAGCCGCAGCGTCCCGCCGGAGGTTGAGCACAGTGCCGCATAGACCCTGTGCCGTATGTCAGCCAGCCCGTTGGTCCCCGGCCTGAAACCCGCATCCATGAACAGCCGCACACGCACAAGCCTTGGCGGTATATGCCCGGAGACGGGGAGAGCGCCCGCACGTCCCGGCACCACCATCGTGTCGGGCACTACGGGCACCGCGACCTTCTCGATGACCTCTGCGCTGCACCATTCCGAGAGGTCGACCCCGTTGTAGACGAACGACCTCATGCGTTGCCCCTTGCCCGCCCGTATGCGATGGCCCTACGGTGCGACTCAAGGCTCATCTCGTCCACTGAGCCGCCCTTCCTGGGTTTCTGCCCAATCGATTTGGCGAGAAGCCGCAGCTCGTCGCAACGGCCATCCTCGCACTTGCTTGCATCCTTCTTTTTCACAGCAACCTCACCACCGTGCACGCCACGTCGAACGCCCACACGTACCGCCCGCTCGAATCGCGCTCCTTGAAGGCAGGTGCCGCGGTGTCGATGCTCACGATCCGACATCCGCCAGCATCCGTATAAGGCTCCCAGTCGGCCCTGCGCACCGCAAGCTCGGCGGCAACGGCGACGGCCTCCGCATCGGCCGCGACCTCGCGCACCACCATCACCGTCACGGCAACGGTCCCGCGCTCCTCCTCGGCTATCCGGGCATCGCGCGAATACGCGCCCTCGACCACAGCGATGGGCTCCGCGCAGTCGAGCGCCGATGGGCAAACTTTTGTGAAGCAACTTGTGAAGTGGGCATCTACCAGCAGTTTCGTAATCGAGTCCGCGCAGCTCATCTCACCACCAGCTCCCAGTGGTGCACGCGCCCGTTGAAGTCCTCGCACCGCCTGCACTCGGCCACGTAGTACGAATGCCCGCCGATGTCGATGCGAGAGCCAGCGGGAACCTCGAAAGCGCCGCCGGAGTTCACGGCATCGACGTAGACCTTGCCCGCGCCCGCGTCAGCCGAACGGTGTTCGTCGTCCACGATCGACTGCGCCCGCGCGAACCGCACGTGCGAAACGGCCACGCCCTCGGCATACCCGCCGTCGCCGTCCGGCACCCGCACCACGGCGTCATCGGCCAGCAGCCGCAACGGTATAGGCCGAAGGCCCCGCATCATCGCACCCCGCAGAACGCGAGCGAGGTCCCCACGAGCTCCTTGAGCGCCTCTTGCGTGGCGATCTCCTCGCCGGTCGTGCCCTCGTCTTCATAGTGGGTCACCTTGAAGTCCCCGAGCGAGAACCCGCCGACCTGCCCCTCGCCGAACTCCGCGAAGGCGTCCACGGCAGCGCAGACTGCCCGTTGGTAGCTCTCAAGCTCGTCCTCGGTAGGCTCGCGTCCGCCCACCAGCCACTGCACGTGGCGCGATGCCGCCGGCAGCGCAAGTCCGAAGGCGGACTCCGAAAGCCCGCCCCCGTAAACCTGCGAATAGAACTGGTATGTCACCGCATCGGCCACGGGCTACTCCGTGCCTGCGCTCACGTAAACGCCGTCGAGCTTGTTCTCCAGCACGCTCACGATGCCGTACTTGCGGTACTTGAGCATGCAGGAGTCCAGCGCCTCCAGCTCGTCGGGGCTGAACACGCGCGACGCCACGTGCTTGTCGTACTTGATCACGGCCGACTTCTCCACGACCATGAAGTTGATGTCGGCACCAGCACCCTTGAGCTCGTAGTAGCTCGAGAGCCCGCTCTTCGTGGGGGACGCCACCGCCGTGTACTCGTCGCCGCTCTTCGTGTAGTAGGTCTTCGTGCTGTCGACCTCGGTGTCCGTGGTGGCCACGTAGGTGCCGGTTGCCTTCTGGTAGCCGAACTGGTCGTCATCGCCGCTGAGCAAGTCGATGGCCGTGTAGAAGCGCACCTGCGGCACCTCCACAATGCGGCTGAACCGCTCGAGCACGCGGTTCAATCGCGTCGGGTTCGCCAACGAGAAGTCGTCCAGGACGCCGCGCAACGTGGGAGTGATGAAGAGGATACGGCTGCCTGTGGATACCTGCCTCTCGTCCATGCCGTTGGTGACGGCGCGCAGGGCGGCGAGCACGTCCACGGCGGACGCCTCGGAGAGGTCCTCGGCCCTCACGGTAACGCCGTCCGCCGACGCGATCTGGCTGAACGTGTAGGCGTCGCCCTCAGGGGCCACCTGCGTGCGCTGCAACTCCGCGCCCGCCTCGACGAAGCAGTCGAGCACGCCGCTCTCCTCCACGTCCATCACGTCGGCAAAGAGCCGTATGGCCCGGTCGTAGCCGAAGCTGTGCGTCTCGTACTCGTAGGTGATGGAGCCCGTCTTGTAGCCCACGTTGCGGGTGTAGTCCCCGAGCCCCGTGACGGAGATCTTCGGGATGAGGATCTCCTTGGCGTTGCGGCCCGCGCGGACCATGCGCCCGCCGCTGTTCAGGCAGCGCGACACCGCCGCCCTCTGGTAGACCTCGTCCAAAATGCCGGTGTAGTTCTTAGCGAACTCGATGCTGTTGGCCATCTGTCAGCCCTCCTAAGCGTTGTCGGTGGAATCGTCAAGGCCGGCGAGCTTGCGCCAGCGTCTCATGGTCTTGCCGGCATCCGTGCTGGTGCCGGCGTTGGGGAGTCCGGTCTTTCCGCCAGGCTGCTTGGCAGGAGCTTCAGCGAACAGCCACGGCTCGGCCTCCTTGAGCGCGTCGACGTCGCCGCCGTGGTCGGCAAGGATTGCACGCGCTGCCTTCACGTTGCGCACGCCTGCGAGCTGCAGCTTGAAGTCGATTCGATCGGACTCGCCCTGGGCCTTCAGCTCCGCGATCTCGCAGCGCAGCTGCTCGGCTGTCTCGGCGTTCTTTGCAGCCTCGGCCACCTGAGCCTCAAGCGCCGCGATCTTCTCATCGCGCTCGGCGACGGCCTTCTCCCAGTCGGTGCCGCTCACTTGCGGCTGGTCTTGCGCCGCCTGCTGCTGCCCGTCGTCTTGCGCGGCTTTCGGCCCTTCCTGCGTCTTGTCGCCATGTGCATCACCCGCCATGTCGGCCTGCCTTTCTGTGACGTGCCGACATAATTGGGTCGGCTTCCTAACCAGGCCAAGTATCCGTGTGTGTCACAAACCCGATGTAGGCCATGTGCGAATCGTTTTTGCTCATTCGCCTAGCCGCTGGTTCTCGCAGTTATGCCATTTGCCGTTTTGGGTGTAAGATTTGACATTCCGGGGAGGTGAGTTTATGGCAGAGGAAGTCAAGATGAAGAACCATCGCCTAGTCGATAAGATGGTCATTCACGTTGATACCGACGAACTCGGCCATGAAATCTCATACGATCGCTTTCGCGAGATTCTCGACGGCTATGAAACCTTGTTAGGCACCTTGGAGGATAACCGTACCTACAACCCTAACGATACTCGTACGCAGCAGCAAGAATCTGCTGAAATGAAGCTTAGCCACAAGCTTTATTTGTCCCCTGCAACAGAAGGCTCATATCAGGTTGAGGCGCGTCTCTACGATGACTCTGACGAGGTTCAGCCAGCTCTTCCATGGGAGGACCAAGGCTTCGCACGTGTGTTTAGAGTCATTGATTGTGCCGCCAGCGGTGATACGGAAAAGTTCGCTGAGGCCGTCCCAAGCAAGCTTGCACGCCTTCGCGTAATAGAAGGACTCAAGAAAGTGAGCCCTCAACCTGCGGAAAGGATAACCGTTACCTCCGGACTCCAAGGCGAGCATACAACGGAGCTAAAGCAGGCAAACATCATCCCCTTCGAGCAGCTACGCCCTGTCGAAGACGAGTTTGTTGACGCCGAAGTCATAGGCAAGATTGCCCTCGTCGATTTTGAGAGCAAGAAATTGCAGCTACGCCCGAATGGTTCCACGCGACGGTTCCCGGTTCAATACGATCCGGAAATCGAAGACCGTCTTATGGAAACGCGCTATAAGCTAATGACGGTCATGTGCAAGGTGAAGTACAACATCAATGGCGACATAGCCGAAATCATTGATGCAGATGGTATCGAAGAGCTCGAACTTCGCCCAGTGGAAATCAAGTCGTTCGTTGCTGGTGGTGTTGAGCATTCGTTTAAGTACCCGATAACCGTTACTGTCGAACTCGATGAGACCGGTCAAGTCTATTTGGGCGTCTTCGACGAACTTGATCTTTGCGTGTATGCTGAGCATCAAGATGAGATGAGGCAAGAGATCCTTGACGACCTTGCATGGAGATGGTCGGCCATCGCAATGGCATCCGAGGAGGAATTAGCTCCTGATGCTGTCGCAGTTCGCCGCACATTCCTCGACTTAGTGGTTGAGTAGTATGCCGTCGCTTAAGAAGGACATGGTTGTCCGAAATCTCACCAAAAAGGGTTTTGAGAAAGACGAGAGGGATCACCTCTACTTGTGCTATGTCCGCTCTGACGGGTTGAAGACATCAATCCGCACGAAGGTAAGCCACGGCTCAAAGGGAGACATTACTACAGGTCTTGTTTCAGCCATGGCAAGACAGTGCCGCCTCACCACGCAGCAATTCAAAGAGCTTGCAGAATGTACGCTTGATAGGCAGCAATACGAGCAGCTTCTAACCGTCAGTGGCCAGTTTTCTCGACGGAGCAAAGAGAATTCATAGCCTATACCTGCCTGAGTATCTCCATTGCGTCATCAATATCGCTTGCGCCTTCGAGCACAACCATCGTCGGCATGCCAGGGCCGATTCCGCCCGTTGCACGCTTATCGACGCACAACTTCTTTGGATCTTTCAGCTCATCAACATGCTTGCGTATGCCAAGCACGAGGTGACCGCTCTTCCTCGCTTGGATGCTGAGTGTTTGCCTCCTCTTGCCGACCCTGTAACCAACGTAGTACTTCTTGACGTATTCGGTCCATGAGGGGAATTCCTCGGCAATGCGAGCGCGAAGAGTCTCGAAGAGGTCATGAGCCGGACCGCCGCTTGCGAGCCAGGTGTGGTGCTCCTCGATGGTCCACTCTGTCCCATCCTTGCGCTTGGAGGGCGTGTACTTGGCCAGAGTCGACTCATCCAACTGCGGCCTCGGCCAGATCTTCAGAGCATCTGCCATGAGCTTGGCGGCTCGGCGCTCAATTGCCTCGACGTTCCAAACGGGCTCGGAGGCGAATACGCTGTTCAGGTAGAGCGGGCTGCAGAGCAGGCCGTCATCCTCCTTATGAAGCTTCTCGTCGTAGGGTTTGTTCGAGTACTCCTGGTTGTATCCGGTGAGCGTCAGGTTGCCGAGTGAGTTGCAGTACCGCTCATGAAGCTGTTCCCAGTTGTCCCCAAGAGCAGCTTGCCACTCAGGTACGCTGTCGATGGTCTGCGGAAGAACGTGCTCGACCTGATACGAGTAGCCCGAGATGGGCTCCTTCGGGTGGTGCCAGTTCTCGATGCGCTCGAGGTAGTAGACACACTTGTCGCGAAAGCGGTTGTAGCAGTCGCGCGCCTTGAACTGCTCCTCGAAGTATTCGTCAGTCGGAAAATAAGCAGTCTTATTCTCGTCCTGGAGCAGCAAGTTCGCCGTGATGTACTCCACGATGTCCTGGGATTCCAGTTGCTTCGCGAGGTTCGAGAAATAGTGGTTGAGGCCAGTCGTGAGCCTTCCGCAGACGGAGCGCCTGAAAAGGAACGATTCGAGCATCCTTATGAGCCCGATGTAATCGTCCTTCGTCAGGTTGTTGGCCTCGTATTGAGCGTAGAGCTCCATCAGCAGGAGTCGTGCGGCGTTGATGCCCAACCTGTTGAAGCTACGGAAGGCCGCCGCCAGCTCTGGGTCTTTCTCGCGGTCGAGGAAAATCTTTGTGTAGTGGTCGGCCCCGTCCTTGAGGTCGATGAGCACCTCTTCGACCTTGAGCTGCGGGTTGTCGCCGATATAGAGCTTGAATTCGTCGTACACTTCATCGAACTTGGGCTGCCTGTTGGGGATCTTAAGCCAGAGCCAGTTCCAGAAGAATTCGTTGATGATGCGTTCGTTGCCCATGCCAAACATCTGCTCCATGGGATGCCAGTAGGACTCGTACAGTCGCGTCTGCTCCTTGCTGGGCAGCGACATGAGCATGAAGTTGCGGATGAGGTCGATAGCGGTGAGCGGCTTTCCCTTGGAGTTCATCGACTCGAAGATGAGCTGCGCGTTGTCGCCCTCGCCGAGCTTGGTGTCCACGATGAGCAACATCTTGAGGCCGACCCACAACTGCTGGGCGTCGAAGCCCTTCTCGTGCATCTTGTCCTTGAAGTACTGGTAGTTGTCCACGATGAGCTGTGAGGGCTGCTCGGGTTGTGCCACGTCGCCCACGATGCTGAAAAGCGTAGTCTGGTCGTCCTGCGAGAGGACCAGCTTGTAGCGAGCGTCGCCCTTCTGCTCATCGTTGAACAGGTACATGCGCCGGATGCCACCGATGGTCGTCTCAAGGAAGTCGGCGCGCGACTCGTCTTCCTTCAGATACTCGATGAAGGCGGAGAGCAGCAGCGTGAGCGTCGTCATGCGCTGCTGACCGTCGATGAGCAGATACCTGTTCACGCCGGTCAGGGTGCCGCCAGCCTCCGGTGCGTAGAGCATGGAGCCGATGAAGTGCGTGTGCCCGAACTTGCCAGCACGCATGATGTCGACCCAGAGCGTTTCGCAGTCTTTGGTCGTCCAAGAGTAGAGACGCTGGTATACGGGTATGACGAACTGGGCGTTCGCCGTGCCCAGGAAGGGTAGGAATTGTGCGTCGTTCGCGTTCATCTGCCTTGCTCCATATCGTTCATTTGGCTTATGCGGCCCGCGAGTAGAAGTACTCGTATATCTCGTCGCGGTAAGCAGCAATCGACTCGTCCGGGTAGCTCATAGGTAGAAGCTGATACAGCTCGTCGCGTATGAGCGTCTTCACATCCGAGCGTGTCTCAGGCTTCTCAGTCCAGCGGACCATATGGCTCAACCGTTCCTGGATCTTATCAACAAGTTCACGCGAGAGCTGCTTGATCTGCTCTATTTCGCCCTTGGTGAGGTCATCCTTGTACAGCATGTCGAAGACGGCCAGCTGCCGCTCGTTGGTGAACCCCTCGCGCACGAAACGCTGCTCCTCATCGGACAGCTCCTCGGAGAGCTTCATCAGGGCCTCGAAGGTCGCCTCGATGGTCGCGCGGTCTTGCTCGCGGTTGTACTCGTCGATGATCCTCTGGTATCGCTCGTAGTAGTCCGCCCGCCTCGGGTTGTCCCGAAGCGCCGCCTCAAGCCTGTGCTCGATGGCGTCGCGCAGGTCGTCCATCAGCAGGTTCTTGTGCGGTGCCTTTTCGAACTCGCGGTGCAATAGGTCGAAGTCGATCTTCGAGATGTCGAACCGGGCCGTGCCCTTGTCCTGCGTCTCGTCCACCGTCACGTGGGCGTCCACGATGCGCTGCAGCTGCGCCATGATGTCGCCGGTGTCCGCCACGTCGCGCCGCTTCATCAGCTGCTTGTATATGGCGTCGATCGCGTCCCTGCTGGCCCAAGCGCCGCGGTCCACGTCGCCTTTCTCGACGAACTTGAACAGCTTGAATAGCTCGCGGGCCATGATGCCAAACCGCTTCTTGGTCTCGTCGCTTCCGCTGGCTGCGTCCGCGCCGTCCTTAACCTTGGCGAGCCTCTCGAAATCGCTCGCATGCAGCAGTTCGTTCAGGTCGAACCCACACCCGTCGAGGAAGCCCTCGATGGTCTCCAGCAGCTCGGCCACGCGAGCCAGCAGCTCCTCCTTGTCGAAGACAGGCTCATCACCCGGTCCCTCCCCAGGATCGCGCGTATAGTCTGCCAGCGCCTTGCGCAGCGCCTTCACTACGCCGATGTAGTCCACGATGAGGCCGTTGCTCTTGCCCTCCGCCACACGGTTTGCGCGTGCGATCGCCTGCATCAGGCTGTGCGCCTTCATGGGCTTGTCGAAGTACATGGCCGAGAGCGGCTTCACGTCGAAGCCGGTGAGCCACATGGCGCACACGAACACGATGCGGAAGGGGTTGTCGGGGTCGCGGAATTCCTTGTCCAGCTCGCGCTCGACCATCTTCTTGCGGTGGGGCTTGATGTCTATGTCCCACTTGGCGAAGGTTGCCACCTCGTTCTGCTCCTGGCTCACCACCACGCACATCTCAGTCTCGCGCATCCACGCTATCTTGCGCTGGCGCTCCAGAGCCTCCTGCTGACCGTCGTGGGCAAGCTCGGCCTCCTCACGCTCTATCGCCTTGTCCCAGTACTTGCGCACGAGATCGTGCATGCGCGCGGCGGTCACCTTGTCGATGCAGATAAACATAGCCTTTCCGCACTCCCAGATGCCGGAGTAGTGCTCCACGAAGTCCCGCGCGATGATGTCAAGGCGCGACTCGGCAGTCACTACGTGGTACTCACGGGCGAGGTCGCGCTCGAGCTTGTCGCGTTGGTTCTCGTCGAGGTCGGCGGTCTCCACCGCCTCGGCCAGCTCGTCATTGATGTCTGGGTTGTCTATCTCCAAGATGTCAGCGCGGTTCTCGTAGAAGAGCGGCACCGTGGCCCCGTCCTCAACGGCGGTAGCGAAGTCGTAGACCGAAACGTAGCTGCCGAAAGTGCGCTCGGTTATGTTGTCGTAGCTGAAGAGCGGCGTTCCCGTAAAGCCCAGGCGCGATGCCTCCGGCAGCATGCGCGTCATGTTGTCGGCGAGCAGGCCGTTGTTGGTCCGATGGGCCTCGTCGCAGAAGATGATGACGTCGTGGTCGACGTGAATGGGCTCGGCGCGGGCGTCGTTGAATTTCTGGATGAGCGTGAACACGAAGCTCGGGTTGCCTTTCAGGCGCTGCGCGAGGTCGGCCCCGCTTTTCGCGATGTAGGCCGAAGCATCGGTGGCGGGCATGCAGCCGCACCCGGCGAACGTTGCCGCAATCTGCTTGTTCAGCTCCTCGCGGTCGGTGACAACCAGGAAGGTGGGCGAACCCTCGAACTTGCGCTTGATCTTGCGGGCGAGGAGCACCATCGAGTAGCTCTTGCCCGATCCCTGCGTATGCCAGAACACGCCGAGCTTGCCCTCGCGGATGTCGCGGTTCACGTAGGAAGCTACAGCCTCGTTCACGCCGAGGTACTGGTGGTTGCGCGCGAGGATCTTCGCCACGGTCGGCCCCGAGTGGTCGAACAGGATGAAGTTCTCGAAAAGGTCCATGAATGCCCGCTTGCCGCACATGCCGCGCAGCATGGTCTCCAGGTCCACCGAGCCGGGCATCCCCTCGGCTAGTCGCTTCCACTCGTGGAAGAACTCGTACTTGCTGCCGAGCGTGCCGACCTTAGCCTCGAGCCCGTTGGAGAGCATGACGAACGCGTTGAAGTGGAAGAGCTGAGGTATGGTGTCCTGGTAGTCGGTGTAGTTGTCCTCGTAGGCACGGCGCACGTCCTTGTCGTGGCGCTTGAACTCCACGAACAGCAGGGGTATGCCGTTGACAAAGCCCATGAGGTCAGGTCGGCGCTTGTAGAGAGGGCCTTCCACCCACATCTCCTCGACGGCGATGAAGCGGTTGTACTCGGGGTGCTCGAAGTCGAAAACCTGTGCGTACTCGGTGTACTTGGTGCCGTCGGCGCGCCGCTTCTCCACGGGAATGCCGTCACGAAGCATGGCATACTTCTTCTCGTTGGTCTGCAGCAGCGTGTCTGTGGCGAGTGCGGCCATGAGCGTGTCCGCTGCCTGCTCGCACTCCTCGACCTCAAGCCACTCGTTTAGCTCCACGAGGGCATCAATCAGGTAGCGGCGCAGCACGACCTCGTGATAGCTCTTACGCCCGAGGGTTCCGTATTGGCCTAGCTCCTCCTCGTTGTACGCATAGACGAGATCCCAGCCCATCTTGTGTAGCAGCTCGCCAGCGGGCTTCTGCACGGCTTCTTCTTCCGAATAGCGGCTAGACACAGACCATCACCCCTCGACCTCGATTTCGCCAGACATGAGTTTGGGAAGCAGCCGATCACGAGCCTCCTGCAAAGAGGCGATACGCTTTGAACAAAGGTTTATCTCGTCAACCATCGGTGCCATATGCCTGGCAAAATCCGATTGAAGGCCTTTTCTCGGGATTGGTACTTGCACACTTGAAAGAATCTGCGGCTTCAGGTGCAATACGTTCGTACCATTAGCCAGCAACGCAATGTTTTCGGCTATTCCGCTAAAGCGTAAGTGCGCATAGAGATAAAGGCTTTCGACTTGCACAGGCACGAGCTTAATAAGATCCATCGATATGATTGCCTCGCGCTCAAGATCGGGCACCAGCGCGACATGACCAACAAGCCGCCGCTCCTTGGTCATGTCGGTAACGCCCATAATGATGTCACCGGAACTTACACGCTGCTCTTCCTTGAAGGCGCCGGAATAGGTCTTCTCGGCCCCATCGTTCCACCCTCCAAACGAACGAAGATTCTTGAGGTTGACTAAGGCAACACCTTCGTCGCAATCGATCTCGGCACTTGTGTAGGACCTTCCACGAATTACATTGGCGCATTCGGTTAGTGGCAGCTGAGTCCAACCGGCCGTATCTGCACTTGTCTTGCCGTTAGGGAAGCGCAGGTCAACGAACCATTCCTTGTAGAGGCGCTGGGCTGCCTCCTCGAGCAGCGCGATCTGCCTGCGGTTGTTCTCGATGAGGTTGTCGTAGGTCATCAGGATGGATGCGATGTGTTGTTGGGCTTCCATGCTCGGCAAGTCAACCGGCAAGTTCCTGATGATGGGCATGTTCACGTGGGAGACCGTTGCGCCATTCGCGTTGCTCAGAAGGCGGTGGCGCTGCCTTGGCGCGTTCAGGTAGTAATTGAGGAACCAGGGGTCTACCTTCTTCTGGTCTGGGCGTATGAGCACAGTCCTCTGTCCGAGGCACACCCATTGCCCCTCCCGAATGATTCCGACGTTTCCAGCAGGCGCCTCACGGGCAAGAATCAGGTCCATCGGTTGAGGCACCGCACGAGCATTTCGTATGTCGTAGGCCTCCTTCGACACCCGATGCACGTCGGTTAAATCAAGATAGCCTGGACCGATGTTTGGCGTGCGAATGAGGGGATAGCCTTCGCCCTCGTCCGGTGCCGTGGAGTGCGGGCAGTCGACTATCAGCTCGCACAGCTTATTCAGCGGTGTGCTCATAGCCCCAGCTCCTCGAAGTTGTGGGAGATGGTCGCCATGAGCTCGTTGCTCTCCGCTTGCAGGCGAAGCAGCTCCTCGTGAATCTCGCCCATGCGCTCGTGGAAGTCGACGCCGTCGTCCTCCTGGGCCGGCACGCCAACGTGCGCACCGGGCGTCAGGCTCCAGTTCTTCTCCTCGATCTCCTTACGCGTGGCAATCTTGCAGAGGCCAGGGACGTCGGCGTACTCGCCGGAGCCAAACTTGTCGGTCAGCCAGAGGGCCTCGTCCACGACGGTGAGCGCGTCCTCGAGTTTTGCGATTTCCTCGTCGTATGTATCGCGAAGACGCTTGCGCTCGCGCGGCTTGGCCGCTTCCACTTCGGCCTTGGCTTTGGCCTTGCGGCTCTCAACGCATGCGGCAAGCGCGTCGCGGGCGGATGCGAAATCCCCCAACGTCGTAACGCCCACCAAGACGTCCTTGACGTCGCCGTCCACGAGCTCAACCATGCCGCGGATCGCGTCGCAATACTCGTCGAGCAGCTTCGCATACTTGTCCGCCTCGCCACGGTAGAGCCACACGATGGCGGAGAGGTTCTTGAGCTGCCACGGGCTCCACTCGTTGTGCGTCGTGTCGAGCACGGTGTGGTAGCTCTGCGCGTCGATGAACAGCACCTTGTCGCGAAGCTCCTGCGGCTTGCCCTTGTCCAGGAACCACAGTGTGCACGGCAGGCTCTTGGTGTAGAAGAAGTTGTTGCCCACGTAGAGCATCGCGTCAACGTGGCCACTCTTCACCAGCTTCTCGCGAAGGGCGCGGTCCTTGCCGGAGCTGTCGGTAGCGGATGACGCCATGACGAAGCCAGCGCGGCCGGTCGGGTTGAGGTAGCTGTAGAAGTAGTTGATCCACAGGTAGTTGGCGTTGCTGAACTCGCCGGCTTTGTTGATTCCGGAGATGCCGAGCGGCATGCGCCCTGCCTCCTGGGCTTCCTCGGCCTTCACCTTGTTCACGTTGAAAGGCGGGTTGGCCGCCACGTAGTCGCAGGAGCTGTCGAGCGAGTGCGCGTCGTGGTAGAAGCTGTTGGCTTGGTCGCCGGAGAGGATGGAGCCGTTCATGCCGTGCACGGCCATGTTCATCAGGCAAAGCTTCGCGTTGTACTCGACCTTCTCCTGCCCGTAGAAGGTCATGGCCTCCGACGGCTTGCCGCCGTGTTCGCGCACGTAGTCGCTGGCGGAAACGAACATGCCGCCCGAGCCGCACGCCGGGTCGAGCATGACGCCGCGCTCAGGTTCGATGACGTTCATGATCATGCGCACGAGCGATTTCGGTGTGAAGAACACGCCGTCGTCGGATGCCACGGCGGGGGCGAACTTGCCGAGGAAGTACTCGTAGATGCGACCGAGGATGTCGTCGCCGCCCTCGTCGAGAGCCGGGTTGTTGAAGATGCGAAGCGTCTCGCGCAGAAGGTCGTTGCCGAGCTCCGTGTAGTCGTGTGGAAGGACTCCGGTAAGCTGTGGGCTAACCTTCTCGATGGCCGCCATGGCGTCGTTGACCCTCTTGCCGATGTTCGCCTCGTCCTCGGGAAGATTCACGAGGTAGTCGTAGCGCGATTCTTCGGGTAGATACATCGCCCCACGTTTCGCGTAGTCATCGGGCTCGATGGGAATCTGCCTGCCGGTAGACTGGGCGCGCTTAGCCTTGATCTGCTCGTCCACCATCTTGAAGCGTCCCCAAGCATAGCGCAGGAAGATGAGCCCTAAGACGGGCATGCAGTACTGCTGGCTCGTGAGCTTTGAGTTGGCGCGAAGGTTGTCCGCCGCCTCCCAGAGCTCCTTCTCAAGCTTTTGAATGTCTGCCAATGTCATTACCTCTTCTTGAATCGCCTAACGTACATTTTATATGTCGAGCGTTTGCTAGGTAATTGCCTCCAACATATCGAGCGCCTGGGTGAAACTGTTGTTGGTGATCTTCGGCCCGTGCGCGTCTTCCATCCGTATGACGGGCGGATAGATGTCCGGCCGGTTCTCCATCTCGGTTATCGCGCTGCTCGCATCGCGCTTGCCGGGCGTGCTGTGAGGCATGGGTCCCACGAGCACCGCCTCGAAGGCGGGGTTGTTCCGCAGTCGGTCGAACCGGTAGTGCTTGAACCGCTCGTACTCTAAGTAGAACTCAATCCTGTCGCCGCTTATGCCGTGTGCCTTGGCGATGCTGCGCAGCTTACGTTCCTTCACCTCGCTCGCGCCGAGAACGATGATCTTCCCGCGCGGCCGACGTCCGTCCTGGGCAACCAAGTCTCCCATCCCCAGTAGCTCGAGGAGGTCATTCAGCTCATCGGTCCTGTTGGCCCTCATGATGGCTGGAACAATGGCGTCTGCGATGCGTGCTTCCACGGCGTCGCACAAGTCCATGAGCTCGTACTGCGAGAGAGCCAAGGCTACTCCACCTCGCTCTCGAAGAAGCTGGCCGCCTCCATCCTGGCCCTCTCGAGCCTTAGCTTGAGCACGGATATCTCGTCCAGCTTCGCCTGGTAGCGTTCGGCCATGTCTTGCTGGTCCGACATCGCCGGAACGGGGACGACGAGGTCGCGCAGCCCGTCGGTGGTGATGTTCCTCACCGTCTCGCCGGCCGTGGTGCGGCTCAGCAGCTCCTGGCCAACGTCGCTGTTCAGGAATCCCACGACAAACACCGGGGAGACCTTCTTCTTGTCGACGGTCACCACATAGAAGTTTTGACTCGGGACGATACGCTCGTCGCCTTCGACATCCACTGCTGCCACCTTGAAGCTGCCGCCCTCAAGCGCCATGCGTGCTATCACGATGTCGCCGTCTTGCAGCAGGTGGTTGGCCAGCACATCCGAGTCCTTTTCGATCTTCTTGAGCGGCCTTCTCACCTCGCCGTCCTCGATGTCGGTGATGGAGAGGTAGGACGGGTTGCCCTCATTGTCCTCGGACTCGTCGGCGAGCGCATCCGAGCGCACGTTGTAACCCCTCGCGATAGTCTTGCTTATGTCGCTGAGCCGCATGCCGTTGCTCACCTTGATGTCGCTCCACAGGTAGCGTTCCGGCTGCAGGTTGAAGTCACGCTCGGCGATTGCAGAAATCTCAACCAAGATACTCGCATCGCCGTCGCAGGAAAGCCTGGAGAGAATCTCATCCACATCGTCGGCGCCGAGGAAGCAAGGACGCCCCTTGCTGCCGAGGTCGCGAGCGTCTACGAAGCGCACGCTCTCATTTCCATGCGAGAACACGACCAGCTCGGTGGGGATGCCCGTACCGATGAAAAGGCCCTTCGGGAGAGCAACCACCGCCTCAATGAGACCGTTCTCCACGAAGTGTTCGCGTACGCGCCTGTCCACCATGTTGTAGAGCGCCGACGGCGTGAGTATGGCGACGGCCCGCCCGTCCACTGTGAGGGAATCGACAATTAGCTGGCAGTATGCCCAGTCGGCGTTCCTGGAGCGCCCATAAGGCATCTCACCCTTGACAAGCTTCTGCGCATACTCGCCGCTTGCGTTCAGGTCTGCTACACGCTGGCCGAAGGGAAAGTTCGAGAAGATTCTGTCGAATGCACTGGGCTTGTCGCAGTCGAAAAGGCTACGCTCCTCAACCACAGCGTTAACACCCAGATGCTCCATGCGAAGCCGTGCGACACACGCTACTTCGTGACTGAACTCCACACCAGTAGCGTGGATCTCTGGGTATCGCTCCACGGCATAACCGAGGAAGCCGCCCGGCCCACAGCCGAAGTCTGCAACCCGGTCCTCTGCTTTGACATCGAGAACCCGGAAAGCGAGCTCGTTTACGTTGACGGGCGTGAAGAAGTTGCCACCGACCTTGCCCAGCAGGTCCGCCCTATAACTCGGGTCCATGCGCATGAAGACCTCGAGCTCCGCTTCCGTGAACTCTTCAACGAATGCCTCGACCATCTCGTCTCCGGCGTCCTTGAGAATGTCGAGCAGGTACTTGCGCGTCTCAACGCTTACGTCAGCGCCGATGATAGCCTCCTCAACGCCCTTGTCAGAACGCTTGACCAGCAGGCCGATGAGAGCCAGGGGATAGACGCGCAAATCCCACGGATAAGAGGGCAGGTTCGGCCTATACGATTCGTATACCACCCAGAGTCGGTTCGCGAGGTTGACGTATTCGATCTTCTGCTTACGGTCCAGCAATCCAGTTCCTTTCTCGCAGTTATGAATAACTCTGTTTCTGTCGTCGAGTTATTTATAACTCTGTTTACGAAGAAAGGCAAGAGGGTTTCGAGTAAATCTGATTCACCACATCGTCTATGAGGCATGCCAGACGCTCTATTTCATGCTCACGCACAGCTTCACCACGCTTGCGACGTTAAGACTTATTTGCCGCCATCCCTGGCTGCTGGCCTGGCCGTGCGCTACCAACCTCGGGTTGTCCGCAGCCCGGGAGACCGTTTCCCAGCCGCTCCACCAGCAGCCGGCGCCCCGTAGCGCCCACCAGAAGCCGCGCCAGAGCCGCGACGGCCCCGCTCGCAACCCTGTAGCCCCTGCCTCCACCAGAGAGCATCTGCGAGCTCTTGGCGTCCCACCAGCGCCTACCGACCGCCGCCGTTCGTAGCGTCACCCGGGCCGACCTCTGACGCCCGAGCACGGGCCACCGACTCCTCCTCGCCGTACCACTTGGCACGGTACTCCCAGGCTGCCATGGTGACGCCCACCTCGCGCATGTCCTACTCCTTCTCGGCTGCGACGTCCTGGATGATGGAGTCGTCGTACTGCACGCGCATACAGCCCTCATCGGGAACGTTCTCCCCGAAGCCGCGCGACGCGGCCATGACGGCCCCGGCGATGCCCGTGATGGCCCCCTCCAGCGCGTTCTCGCGCCTGCGGATGTTGCGCATCAGGGCGGAGTTGTCCGAGGACACCTCGGTGGCCGTGCGCACATACCCGCGCGTCTCGTCGAAGTCGAAATAGCCCAGACCGAAGCCGCAGAGATCCCCGAGCATCTGCAGGGCGATGCGGAAAGCCTCTGACTGCGAGGCAGTACGCAGCGCCGGCGCGAACTCCTGGATCGTGTCCTCGGTAGACATCACCTTGCGAAACACGGTGCAATCGGATTTGCCGAAGGGGATGGCGATGGTCTTGTCCCCGCTCTTCTCCCGGTCGAAGAGCACATCAGAGAGAAACACGCGCATCTTGCTAACATCAATCTCCGAAACGAGCGCGTCGAAGGTGAGGTCCACCGCCTGCACGGCGTCCACCGCATCGGCAAAGACGCTCTGTCCGTACGGCGACATGTCCACGCGCGTGTTCGTCACTGCAGGCTTCACGATGCCGAAGGTGGGGAAAGGACAGCCTGTGTCGAAGGCTGGTGCAACGCCCACAGGCGCGAGCTCATTCCCGTCCTTGTCGAAGCAAACGGTGACGATCCTGTACGTGCCATCGCTTTCCATGTTGAGAAGACCGTCCGAGTGTTCAGGCGAAGATTTGGAGGGTGAAGAAGAGTCTGCCGAGAAACCCGCACCACCCTTGAGGTGCATCTGCAGCTGGTCGACGGCCTTCCCACGGTAGAAGGCTCTGGTGACAAACGCACATTCCGTGACGCCGTCCTCGTCCCGCGTGAGCGGTATCACCATCCGGGCGTCGTAGTGCCGGATGCGAACCTTCTTCCTGTCGAGGTCCACCCACAAAGCCCAGGCACCGGTCCCGAGCCCGAAGGCCCTTACCACGGTCGCCTGCGCCTGTGCCATGAAGTTTGTTGAGGAGAAGAACGAGCCGATCCAGTCGGTCGCCTTCTGGTCGTCGCAAACGACCTTGACATCTTCGTTGAGGAGAAGAGAACCCCATTCCTTGCAGACCCTCATTGCCGGGTGAATGCTGCGACGGTGAACCTCGTACACCCGCCCGAGCCCATCCTTGTCGCGATAGTTGTAGAAGTCCCCGCGAGCCCCCATCCAGTCGTCCCACGACCGAATCCACGGCTCCATGTCATCCAGAGGAAGGACAAACCCCAACCCCCGCAGATACTCCTTCACGTGCTCAGGCACCCAGTATTCGTCCAAGCTATTCACGCTCATGCGGACACCTCCGTAAACCACGCTGATGTTCACGGTGAAGTTTCCGACATCGTCACAACCTCGCCCGTGCTTTAGAATTCGGGAAAAAGATCGTGAAGAAAGGCCGCGGAAAAAGAGAATGCAAAACCGATACACAGGCGACATCGGAGACTTCAGCAAGCTCGGGCTCCTGCGTGCATTGCGAAACGCCGGCCTGTCAATCGGGCTCAACTGGTACCTAACCCCAGACGAGACGCACAACAGCGACGGTCGCCACGTGAGCTACCTCGACCAGGACGAATACCGCGAATGCGATGAGGAGCTATGGTTGGAGCTAAGGGCCATCGTCAAGGAGGACAGGCGGAAAGTGCGCTACATGGAGAACGACCGCGTCCTCAAGGCAAAGTTCTTCTCGGAATGCATAGATTTCTCCGCAAACGAAGAAGGCGAAAAGCATAGGCACAAGCCAAAGGCCGAGAGAAACGAGCTCCGCAGCGAATGGTTCGGAAGGTCGCTCGCCATGCTGGCGGAAAAAGACATTGTCTGCGTTGACCCCGACAACGGCCTAGTGGTGCCTTCTGCCAAGGGGAAACCGAAGGAGAATAAGTACGTCCTGCCCTCCGAGCTCGCCAGATACTACGCCCAAGGCTCTACCGTCATCTATTACCAGCACAAGGCGAGATATAAGGACGATCATTACGCTCGGCAGCTCGGCGAGCTATTGAAAAGCCCAGATTTTGAAGGCGCTTCCGGTCTCGCATTGAAGTTCAAGACAACCTCGCAGCGGTATTACATGTTTGTCATCCAGCCGCGTCATGGGGAAACGATTGAGTATGCCGTAGGTCAGATGCTCTCGTCAGCCTGGGGCAAGCATTTCCATCTGCTGTGAAATCAACCGCGAAGCACGTCGTCCATCACCGCATAGTGCACCGCATCTATGGAATGGTCGTCGCCGTCCGGGATGATGTCGAGCCAGTTCCCGTCACGGTCGCGCTCGTACTCCTTCATGGCGAACTCCTCGAAGGTGAGCGGACAGCGCACAGGGTCAATCACGACCTCCCGAAGCCCCGCCAGCCACTCGTAGGAAAGCTTGCGCATCCGCCCCTTGCGGGCAGGTCTCGCCCGAATGCCGAGGTCGCGCCGATAAACGCTCGTCTGCACCTTGCCATCTGGCGTGTCATCCACCCACACCACCTGGTCATGGTAATAGGGTTCCTCGCTGGGCTCGTCGGCATAGGTGAGGGAATCGAGAACGATGCGCCCGGTCTCCTCGGGCGTCATCTTGTTGGCGGTATGTTCTTCGAAGATGATGAGCCGCCTGGACCCTGGTTGCCATTCGCACCTCACGAACCGCCACGGGTCGGGCCACCAGCCCCAGTCCAGCCCGTTGCGCACACGCTCGAACGTGCGGATCTCCTCATCGGTCACCTCGCGCTCCACGATGTTGGAGAAGACGTTGCCGCCAGTTCCCACCACATCGCCGAGAAACTCCCACCGCCACGCCGTCTCGTTGGCCTCGCGAAGGTACTCCGCCTCCTCGATGAACGGCCCGCCCAGCCATTCGGGATGGGAAGCGACCACGTCGAGGTAAGAAGTCTTCCAGACGAGCGTGTCCTCGCGCTGCTTCCTCGCCAAGGTCTCCTTGTTCACCCAGCTTATAGCCGTCTTTGGCGGATTGAAGGAATAAAAGACCCAGAACCTGCTCCCGCCGCGCCGAAGCGAGTTGAGAACGGACCTCACGTCCTCGATGCTGCCATGCTGGTCCAGCTCCTCGAACCATATGCAGGCGCAATACCCCTTGGCGAACTTGGTCGACTTCAGCTTCAGCGGGTCGTCGCAGCCGCGGAAGACGATTCGCTGCCCGGTCGGCAGGTACACGATCTCCAACGGAGATATCTTCGCCTTGAAGTACTCGCTCAGCCCCAGCGCATCGACGGCCCACAGCACCTGCGTGTACACTGAGTCGCGAAGCGTGTTGCCGAACCTCCGCACCACGACCACGTTCACCTCGGGGTTGGCCACGGTGAGTAGAACGAGGCAAAGCGAGATGAACGAGCTCTTCGTGCTGCCTCGCCCGCCATGGAGCCAGTAGTGCGTATGCCCGTGCATCATCACGTCGCCGAGCACGGGGCGGAAGCGTTCGATGCAGAGGTCGGCCGCGCTAGTCGTCGCCATCGGAAGACCTCGCAACCTTGAGCTCCACGCCGAGCGTGATCTGCGGGGCGTCCTCGCCCTCGGACTCGACCCTGCGGGTCGTCTGCGCGTACTCGTCTGGGTACTTGCGCTCCAGCAGCCAGGCGGCAGCCGTCCACTGCGGGTTCTTCTCGCGGGTGGCTGTCGCCATGATGGACTGCAGCAGCGTCTCCTTGTACTGGCTTTCCGCCTTTTTGATGCCCTCAACTAACGCAACTTTCACCTTGCTGTCGGGGTCCTTGAGCCACTTGTACCAGGCGGTCTCGGAGACGCCCAGTCCACGGCATATGTCGGCGTTGCTCATGCCGTGCGACTTCATCTCGATGGCCTGCTCGACCATCTTGTACGTGAGCTTCGGCTTGCGCATGGGGCAATTCCTCCTTCCCGGCTTCTTGTTCAGGAGAAATCGTCCCACGCCGTCACAAACCTACAGGCGCTCCCGCTTGCCTTTCAGGCCGTGCTTGCGCATCAGCCTTGAGTTCTTCTGCCTGAGCTGCGCCCAGCGTCGATGGAGCTCCTCATACTCGGGGCCGCCGTCGCATCCGGCAGCCTCGGCTTCCAGAAGCTGGTTGAAGGCTTCCTCCTCGGCCACATGGGCTGCTTCGGTGCAACGCCTGCACAAGCCGGACTGCCGGTTGACGCGGACTCCAACAGCATGACATTCCGGGCATTCGTCGAGCACCTTGAGGCTTGCATGGATGCGCGACGCTTGAATCTCTATGGCCCTCAGCGTATGCTCCACGCCAAACCTCTCCACGATGACATCGTGAACCACCTGGACCCCTTGGTAGCCGAGCTCGCGGATAACGTCGTTCTGTCCCGTCGTCCACGCGCTCATCGTCTACACATCCCAACACGTGCCTGGCGACTCAATACATGACTGTCTACTTGGGTTTCTACGCTTTCTACGCTTTCGAGGTCACTAAACCTGTATCGTTCTTTTCTCTCAGATTCCACACGGTCGAGGTTCCTATTGCCCAGAATGGTGTAGAAAGTGTAGAAGGGCCTTGTGAGCTGGGCGTACTTCCCGTCCGCTACTTGTAAACAGATCATACGGAAGTGTAGATGTACCGCCTTTTCAATACGCGCCAGTATGCTCGCGCAGATTGTGGCGATGATGCGCTCAGCGTTTACGTTGTCTAGCATCCTCATCACCGCCTAAGTCTTGAGAATGAAGATCCGCTTGCCATCGCTGTCCGCCTGGGTCTTCGTGTGGCAGTGCTCGTTCACTTTGCGGGTGAACTGGTTCGGGGTCACTGGCTCGATGCCGATCCTGCGGCACCATTCTCGGTAGTTGCTGTAGCAGACTGCGGGCCGCCAGCCTATGACCTCCATGCGCTCGACGTGAAGCCACATGAGTACCGTGTCGTTCTCGGTGATGACGCGCTGCTTGACCAGCTCTCCGGCCCCGCAGCGTGAATAGGTATCGGTCGCACGTTCGATTACCCCGCGAAGGGCGTTGACTCCGAGCAGTGCCAGCCTCTGCAGGTTCTCGGGCTTTGCGAGCTTCTTGTCCATGTTGGGGTCGTAGCCCTCGGTGCCAGGCGTGAAGCGATGCGTGAAGGGGATGAAGCAAAGCCTGCGCCAGACGCCGTCCGTCGTATCGGCAAAGTGCGGAACGATGTTCATGGCGAAGGCGAGCGTTGCATGGGAGCGGAACCCGAAACCCTGCTTGTTCTTGACGTCGGTGTAGATCATGTCGCCGGTGACCATGCACTTGAACATGGCGAGCGCCTTGCCCGAAAGCTCGTCGGCCGGGATGTCTGCGGCGATGTTGGCGAGCTTGCCGACCAGCTGCACTGCCTGGAAGCGATCGCCGAGGATAGAGGGCTTGAGGCTCGAGACGTTGTCGTCGCCGAGCAGGGCGGTGACGAACCCTAGGAAGGTGGACTTGCCGGTCGATGCGTTGCGCTTGTCGTCCGAGATGTCGCCGGTAAGCATGAGCGACTGCCTGATAACCTGTCGAGCGCACATGGACTGCCCGACGAATTCCTCGAGAACGAGCCGTGCCTCGGCGTCCCCGTCCGTAACCGCATCGAGAAACTCGTCTGCAAGCCCTGCGGGTGCGTCCGGGTCAAACTCGATGGAGATCATCCCCATCACGTACATCTCCGGTCCCGGCTCGACGAACTCGCCGGTCTCAACGCAGAGCACCCCATTGGCGAAGGCTATGTAGCACTTGCCGTCGAAGTCCTCGGCGGTGGTCACGTGCGGGCGCAGGTTGATGTCCTTGATCACCTCGTTGCGCTGGCTGCTGGTCAGGCGGGGTTGCACGTCGCTGCAGAGCCTTTCCATGGCTCCGTACCCAAAGCGCCAGAGACCGCCTGCGAATATCGCTGGCGAGCCGTCGATGAGCGAAGCATGGGCCTCGCGTGCCATGTCCTCAGCCAGACACTCGTGCATGAAGCGGTTGGTGCTGGGGTCGAAGTAGCTGCTCTGCCACGACATGCCGGCGGACCAGTCCCGTTCGGCAATGGCGGAGCTGCGGCCACCACGCTGGTACTTGGTCGAACGCTTAACGATGTCAGCGGTGGCGGCTTCCGTCAGGGGCTTCTGGCAGCGTGCCGAGTTCGCATCGAGGGCGGCGGTCAGAATGTCCTCGGCGTAATAGCCCTTGGCGCGCAGATGGCAGCAGTAGCGAAAGAGCGTGCTCTTCTCCTCGCCCTCGGGGATGATGTCGGGCATCGAGAAGGGCTCCTTCTTGCCGGGCTTCAGGTCAGCACCTGACGGAGCCGCACCATTCGCGGGCGTCTGGTCGTTCCAGTCGAGGGGCTTGCGGCTCCAGCAGTAGTAGTCCCCGCTGTAGTTCGACAGAGCCTTCCCGATCGTGCGCATGCCATGAGTGCTGCCGCTGTCGGCGCGGTCCCACTTGTCAGGCCGGTAGAGCGCGGTCATCTTGAAAACGGCATCGACGAGAACCGCATCGTTGCCCGCATAGAAGATGATGTAGTTGCACATCGCCAGGTCGGCTTCGCTATGGCTCGGGTACCCCGATATGTCGCCAGACAGCAGGGCCTGCAGCTTTGCGTTGTTGGTGTCGATGAGCTTCCCGTAAATCACGCTGGGGTCGTCCGCGCGATCCTCGCCGGGGTCATGGTCGGCGAACGAGCCCTGCGTACCTCCAGCAGCCCCTTGCGCTGGCTGGGGCTCGCTGTCGCCAAGATACACTTCGTATATGTACAAGAGCGCGTCGGGCACGGCGTTGATCTCTGAGTGGTTGCCGTACACGGCACCGGTTACGGTGAAGAAGCGCCCATGGTCGTACATCTCGTACCCGCCACGTTTGCAGCGGTTTTTGCCTTCCGGCTTGCCGCACAGCGAGAACATGTGCAGGCCATCCCAGGACGGGGAGTACTCCACGTAGGTCTCGCAGCAGTCGATGATGGTTGCGAGCTCTTCGTCAACGATGGTTCCGTCGGCGACCACATGGTCGAAGTCGACGCCCGTTACGTCGCGCTCGTCGGAGAACTCAAAGCCGATGCCAGCCACGTCCTGAGACAGCCACGTGCGCACGGCCTCGTCGTACGTCCCCCAGGTCGAAGGGTCGCCAGCCCTAGCCTTACGCATACCGCCGGGAGCATAGGGCTCCTTGGTCAGCTCGGGCGCGTTTCCGTTCTTGCCCGTCCGGATGGCCCACTTCCAGCAGACCCACTGGGGCCTGTCCTTGAGAGCCTGAGGGAAGGCGGCGTAGGTGAGCTCGTCGCGTGTCCCGTCATTCCGGTTCCTGCGGTTGGCCTCCGCCTGAAGCTCCTGCTCGGCGGTGCCAAAACTATCGGGGTTCGTGACATCGGTGTATGATGCAACCACGGTAGGCCCCTGGTCTGCCATCTCGCTGCCGGTGGTCTGGCCTGCAAGCATACGGCCACCGGTGGCGCTTTCCATCTGATTCATAGGTATCGCCGCCTAGCGAACCTGGCCGAACTGGGCACAGATGGCGCTCGTGTTGAAGCGCCATTGGTTGCCGATGCGGAAACTGCCGTGAAGATTGCCCTTGCACGCTTCGCGCGTAACGGTGCGCTCGGAGACACACGCGATGCGGGCAACCTCCCTCTTGCCGATGATGGCGGGAAGGGCGTCAATCTCGCTCTGGGTGTAACCCACGACAATCGCCTGCGCCTGGTCGTTCTTCTGTTTGATCGCGGTCATTATTGACTCCGTTCTCGTGATGCAATGGCCGGATCGTGCACGTCCTTCTTGTCTGCTAGCAACTCGAATATACGGCGCTGTCACAAATGGTGCAATCGAAGAAACCGCAGGTAAACAGGCATGTATGACCAGCAAACCGCGCGCATGGAAACGGTTTGCCCTGTATCAAATCTCATTGTTCTTGGATAGACCAAAAAGCAAAGCGCCACCCTGTCGGCGGAATGCCTTGGGGCGGCGCTTACATCGGCGGGCAAAGCGTTATCTGGCGAGCGGTTTGCTTTCGGGAAGGTGTCGAGTCAGCCTAAAAGCAAACCGTTCGCTGGTAGACGGTTTGCTCCATCACTCCTCGGATTCGGTCTCCACATTATCTCCATCTTCTTCGTTTCGGAGACCCATTGATATCTTGTTGGACCCAACACGCTGAACCGCAAATCCTTGTTCAGTTAAGTATTCCATGAGCTCGTCGGCAGCTCTTGCGTCGGCCTCTTCCTGCTCGGGGTCATAGATGCTTCCGTCGGCTTCCATGAAGTAACCGGTGATGTCCGAGACCTTCGGGCCGTATTCGTCCTCGTCGTCGCGCCACTCACCATGGAAATAGGGACCGTAGTCGCTGTAGGATTCGTCGGTCTCGTACCATCTCGGCCACCGATCGTCCTCGTCCGTCTTGTCACCACTGATTGTGTGCTCTGCGTCTGCGAGCGCATGGGGGATGACGGCATGTCTTGGAATATATGTGCCAGACTTCCCAGTGAGGAACTCTGCCATCTCTCCAATGTACCTATGGTCCTCGACGTCTCCCAGCCGGTGCATGCCTCTTACAGCAGAGGCATCCTCGCCGTCGATGAAGCCGAGGGCCACGCCGGGATCGACCTCCAAGGTCGCGCACAAGGCGAGGAATTCTCCCAGCTTCATGTTCTCGACCGCCCGCATCTTGGAGCGGAAGGTCGACTCGTTCACACCTATGGCTTCTCCGGCCTGTGCCGCCGTTATCTGGCGCAAGCGCCTGTACTCCTCAAGGTTCTCGGCGGCGACGGAACAGGCGTCCTTCACTTCTTCGTCGAGGTTGGCGCGGGCTGCTTCTATCTCGGCATCGAAGTCGTACGGCTCGTCGTATGCTGGCGCGTCGGTCGTTCCGGCGGCACGCTCCACGTTTTCGACCGTTGTCTTGATGGCGTTGTCGTGGCTGAAGAACTGAACCTTTGCATTCGGCGTAGCGCCGGGTGCACCGTGGGTGCTTTTGAAAAGAATCTCGTCTTTCAACTTGGACCCGGCCATCCACAGCCACATCCAGTCATGCCGTACAAACTTGCCAGACGGCCTGTTGGGGCCGCGCGTGCGTCCTTTCGCCATCAGCCCTCATCCTCCTCAGCGTCGTCAATGTCATTTGCTGCGTTGTAAAGCATTCGGGCGAACTCTGCACCGAGCTCGTGCGCCAATCCCTTCAGGCTATTTGCCTGCTGCTCGTTGCCATCGAACTCAAGCTCGGTGATCGTTTCCTTAATGCGTTTGCACTGGTCGAATTTACTCCTGATCTCGGGCCGAGCTTTGAGCGCCTTGACTACTTTTGCGGCAGCTTCAGCCTTGGCCTCATATCCCGCCACCCAGGGCTGACCGTGATTTGCAATCTGCAGATACGCGTCTACGAGCAAGTTGAACTCGGTATAGTCGAAATCGGTCCTCCACCAAAGCGGCCAGGAGGGAAGCATCTCCCGAAGCACCCTGCTCCAGTTAAGATTGGAAGCGTTGTCCGATATAACGTCTCCATCCTCGATCGTCTCATCGTCATCCCAGCCAAGGTCCTGCTCGACAATGGGCGACACCGACCGGCGTATCATGTTTCGACCGTTCTGCTTGTTGGCAAGCACCTCAACCAGCTCGCCAACTGCGCGATGGTCGCTCGCTTTGTCCAGGTAGTGAAGTGCTTGAACGAATTTGATGTCCTCGCTGTCGACGTAACCGAGGATAACGCAAGGGTCGGTAAGACATACAGCGCAGAGGGTCAGAAACTCCTTGAGCGTAAGAGTGCCGTCCTTCATCTTCTTTCTCAGCGTCGATTCGCTTACGTCTATGGCCAAGGCCAGCTCTGCCAGTGTTACGTGGAAGATTTTGCGGTACTCATTTATGTTCCAAGCCGCCGCATCGCAGATTTCGTTTACCTCGCTGTTGAGTCTCGCCCTCGCGATGCCGAGGGCGTCATAAGGTTTGGGCTCGGTATCTTCGCCCTCTGGGTCTTCAGGGGACTCGATGTAGACGGCATCGAGAAGATCCACGCCCTTGCTCCAAGTCCAGAACCAATCGCTGCGCGCAAATGCGCCGACTGGTTTTGCAGCACCCCGTCTGCGTGCTACCTTTCTCATGGCGGCTTCAACGCGCTCGTTCTCTTCTTCCTCGGTCAGGTTCTCCTCGATGACCTCATCGGTACATATATCGGTCTGCTTGCTGTTCATACCATCCTCGCTTTCCGCCAAGCTGGCCGCCCTTCGATGACAAAGGCGGCCAGCAGTATGTTGAAACCGGCTATTTGAACGTCTTTGCACCCTCCGGTACTTCGCGCATGGCCGCAGCCGTGCTCTCCGCCGCCTTGCGCATAGCCTCGTCATCGTTTCCAGCGTAGATGTCGAGCGTGGTCTTGGCGGAAGCGTGGCCAAGAAGGCCCTGCACACTCTTCACGTCTGCGCCGTTGGCGATTGCGGCGGTCGCGTACGTGTGGCGAAGGTCGTGGAAGGTGGGCACCTTGCCCTGCGTGCCCTTTAGGTCGAGGGACTTGGCGATGGCCTTCCAGGACTGCCAGAGGAAGTGCGGGTCCATGTAGGCGTAGGCGACGCCGTCACCGATGCCGCCGACCACGTACATGTCCTCGGAGAACTTGATGCCCGCCACCGTGCACTCGGCGTTCACGGTTTCCTTACGGGTGGTGAGCAGATCCGAGAGCGATTGGTCGATGGGGATGTTGCGCATCGAGCGTGCCGTCTTGGGTTCCTTTACATATGTACGGGAGCCGTCCCGCGCGATGGTGCGCCGGATGTGCAGGGTCTTCGTCTTGAAGTTGACGTCGGCCCAGCGGAGCCCGCACACCTCGCCCTCGCGCATGCCAGTATAGAGGGCGAGCGAAATGGCGACGTTCACGGGTGAGCACCCCGTCGCATCGAGATAGGACACCAAACGAGCCCGCTGCATGGTGTCCAGCGAGTTCGGTTCCTTCTTGGGGAGCTTCGGACGCTTGACCGCCGAGAGGGGATCGTAGGGAAGGCGATGAACCTCGACCGCATGGCGAACGGCAACGTGAAGCACGTTGAATGCCTTGCGCACCGTTGCTGCGGATTTGCCGCTCGAGAGCATGTTGCCGATCCATCGTTCGGCGTCCTCAGCCGTCAGCTCGTCGATGGAGACGTTGCCGATGGGGTCTGACTTTATGTGGGCGAGCATGAACCTGTAGCCGGTGGTGGTCGACTTCGCGGCCGACTCCGTCTTCTCAAGCGTCTCGATGTGATGCTCGACGTACTCGGCGACGGTCGACGCGAGGACCCTCACGTCGCCGCGCGTCTCGTGCCAGGCACGCTCTTCCTGCTCCCGCCATTCGGCCAGGGCGGCAGTGGCCTCGCGCTTGAGCTCGGCGTCGGGGAAGGTCTTGTACTTGGACTTCCACTTGTTGTCCTCGTCCTTGTACTTGAGGATGCCCTGCCAGCCCTTGCCCTTGCGTTTGCGGATGCTTGCACTCGTGTAATGCGTGAACTTCATGATTCGATACCTCCACTCTGGGACACCAAATCAGGACACCAAACGGACACCAAAAGTTGTTGTCCCCATTCTACCACCGTGGCTTATTGGATTCTAGATTGTCCTAAATGTGCAGGTAAACATGGCTAGTATGTGCTATTATGTCCTTGTTGATTCTGCCTGTCTTGCAAGTTAGATAACTGACACGGAAGAGGTCACAAGTTCAAATCTTGTAACGCCCACCAAATTCTCGCAGCTCAGAGCATGTCGGCTCTGAGCTGTTTTCATGTCTGCCCCGAGCGCTCGCCGCGGCAGGGACTCAGGGATCGGGGGCTTGCTGGACAACAGACGCGCCGGGGGAGCGGTCGGATGCTTCTGCGGGGGGCGACAGGCAGGCGGCATGGCTGCGCGTTGTCGAATCGGGGGTCGTGGCAATTCCCGGTCCCGTGGCGTTGTCCCGTTGGGGGTTGTGGCAGTCGTGGCTTGGCCTCAACTGGGCGTTCTTCTCGCCCTGTTGCGGAATCTGGGGTCGTGGCAGGGCGAATTCTGCCACGACCCCAGATTCCGCAGCGCCGCGGGGGTCCGGATTGCCACGACCCCAGATTCCGCAACGCCGGCCGGCGGCGGCATGGCCGCGCGCACGCGCTACTCCAGCTTGCTGGCGAACTCCAGGTAGCTCATCTTCGCGAGGTCGTCGTAGACGCTCGGGAGCGCGTCGGTCTCGTCGAGCGGGGTCCACGTGCCGCTCGCGTCGCACGCGCCGAGCAGGCTCAGGGCGGGCATCTCCTCCCAGGAGACGAGCTGGGCCTTCTGATAGTCCGTGAGGGGCGCGCCGATCTTCTCGGCGAGAAGGGCCCCCAGGTAGCAGACGCTCGTCGCCTCCTCGTCAAGCCCTCCCGCTCCGGCGATGTCGTAGTTGGCCCAGACGAAGTACGTCGTCTCGTGGACCCTGAGGTTGTGGGCCAGCTCGTCGGACTCGTTAGGGTACGCCGCGTCGTTCACGATGGAGGAGAGCGCCGGCTGGTGGTCGCCGAAGAACAGCACGACCACGGGGCGGTCGAGCTCCTCCAGCGCGGAGAGAAGCCCCTCGAGCGCCCGCTCGGACTCGGCGATGCAGCCCAGGTACTCGGAGAGGCGCCCGTTGTCGTAGTCGCTCACGCCGTCGACGTGGTACTGCTCCACGTCTCCGATGTTGTTCTGGTCGTAGCTCGAGTGGTTCTGCATGGTCACGTCGAAGATGAACTGCGGGCCCGCGTCCTCGTCGAGCAGGCGCAGGATGCGGTCGTAGGTCTCGGCGTCGGACACGCCACTGTGGTACCACTCCGCGCCGGGGAAGTCGTCGATGGTCAGGAACTCGTCGAAGCCGAGGGCCTCGTAGACGCGGTCGCGGTTCCAGTTGGTGGCGTAGTTGGGGTGCATCGCCGTGGTGCGGTAGCCGAGCCCGGAGAACTGCCTGGCGAGGCTCGGCGCCTCGGAGAGGTCGTAGAGCGAGTACGGGTACTTGCCGTCTCCCACGTAGGCGAGCGGGATGCCCGTGAGGAACTCGAACTCTGAGTTGCAGGTCCCGCCGCCCAGGACGGAGACGGAGAGGTCTCCCGAGAGGACGCGTCCCGGAAGCTGGCCCAGGTAGTCGAGCCCCTCGTAGCCCCAGCTGGCCCCGTCCAGGCACGAGAGGTCGGCGAAGGTCTCGTTCATGATGCAGATGACGGTCGGGCGGCTCTCGTCGAACTGCGCCGCGGCGGCCGAGCGCCCGCCCTCGGTGCCCCGCGTCTCGTCGTACTCCGCGGCGTAGGACGCCTCGAGGGCCTCGGCGGCCGAGGCGGAGTATCCCTCGGGCTCCTCGACGGGCAGGTCCTGGGCCACGGCGACGAAGGACGTGAGGAAGCCCTGCCTGCGGTAGTAGGTGAGCGTGTACCAGTACTCCATGCCCACGCCAAGGTCGTCGAAGTAGCTCGGGACCGTGGCGCCCGCCCAGAGCGCGACGAAGGCGAGGCACGCCGCGGCGAGGTTGGCGGCGGCTGAGCGGGCGCGCCCGGCGCGCCCCTCGGCCGGGACGGGGAGCACGAGCGCGCAGAGCGCGAGCGAGACGAGCAGGCACGAGAGGCCGAGAAGGACCCTGCCGTCGACAGCATAGACGTAGTTGCCGCTCACGGCGGCGGCGGTCCCCAGCACGAAGAGGTCGTTGGGGAGGATCGCCGAGGCCTTGAAGCCCGCGACGAAGAACTGCGTGAGGCCGATGAACGCGCACGTTCCCACGCCGAGCGCGATGCCCGACCCCCGCCTCTGGAAGAGGAAGTACAGGAACGTGAGCGCGCCCAGGACGAGCAGCGCCTCGATGAGCGCGAACCTCGGCTCCACGGCGATCCCGCCCTCGGCGTACGGGAGCTCCATGGCAAGAAACCCGAGCGCCACGCCGGCCGCTATCGCCAGGACGGCGAGAAGGGCGCGCGGCGCCCGGCGGGGGAGGCCGGCCGCGGCGGCGCGCACGTCGAGCGCGGCGAGGAGCGGGTCTCGCAGGAGCGCGGTCGCCCCGGCGACGAGCGCCGCCGCGCAGAGGGCGAGAAGCTCCGGCGCGCCGCCCAGGTAGAGGCCGCTCCCGCACCAGACGATCGCGGCGATGAGGGTGAGCGCGGGCACGGCGAGCCAGCAGAAGGCGCTCGGGCGGGGGAGGCCGCCTCTCGCGAGGGAGCGACGGACGAAGAGCACCGACCCGGCCGTGAGGGCGCAGAGGGCGACGAGCGGGATGAGAGCGAGGGACATCCTGACCCTTTCATGACGCGACGCTTACACGGCCATCATGATACGGCATGCGCCTGTGCGTCCTGTGATGCCCCCGGGCTCTGCTACCATGCTCCCATGGAGACGAACGGGCTCACATACCGCGACTACGCCGCCTTCGCGCGGCAGACGGCCGACGAGATCGCGCGCGACTGCGAGGTCCAGGTCTTCCATGCCTCGGGCCCGGGCGGGCAGGGCGTCAACACCGCCGACTCCGCCGTGCGGATGCGCCACCGGCCCACCGGGATCGTCGTGGTGTCCCGCGAGGAGCGCAGCCAGCTTCAGAACCGCCGCCGCTGCGTCGAGAAGATCATCGAGGTCTGCCGCCGGCGCTCCCGCCCGCCGCGCCCGCGCAAGAAGACGCGCGTCTCCGCCGCGCAGAAGCGGCGCCGCCTGGAGGCAAAGCGCGCCCGCGGGCAGGTGAAGCAGCTGCGCCGCCGCGTGGAGGGGGAGTAGCCGGCCGCGTCTCGCCCCCCCCGCTTGCGCCGGGTGCCGGAGCCCCGCCCCTATCTCGCGTCGCGCACGTAGATGCCCACCATGAGCTGGTGCCAGGGGCTGCGCGTGGGGTCGGCCTTGAGGACGCGGCACTCGAGCACGTCCGCGTGGCCGTAATAGGCGAGCGTGGAGACGAGGCCGCTCTCGTCGGCGGGGACGTAGCCCAGCTTGGTGCCCCTCCAGCTGATGGCCACGGCCTCGGGGTCGTGCGGGTTGTCGCGCTCCGGCGCGAGGTCGAGCCCCATCCCGGAGGAGAGCTCGCCTATGACGCTTGCCCCGTCCCAATACTGGAACCCTGCGACGTAGAACGTTGAGACATGACGTGACGGCTCGTACATGGTGGCCTCCCAGCCTCTCTTCTCCTGCCGGCGGCGCCCCCGCCGGCTGCTGGGACCAGAGTAGGGGAGGGACCGGACAATAATGGGACCGGGGCGGTCGCGGCTATCGGGCGCGCCGGAGCCAGCGGCGGACGTCCGCGCCGGCCGACACGAGCAGCACGGCGGCCGCGACGGCCATGACGGCGGAGAGCGCCCAGAGGTCGAGGGCCGCGTCGAAGGGGGCGAGCTGCACGGGGAGGAGCGCCCGCCCGCCGCGCTCGGGGTCCAGCCCGAGCATCGTGAGCACGCAGGTGCCGACGGCGGCAAAGACCGCGAAGACCGAGCAGAACCCGAGGGCGGCGCGGCTCATGGCGTCGGCCCTCCGGCCCGCCTCGTCGCGCGACGCCTCGTGGGAGGCGTCCGAGACCCTGCGGACGTCTGCCCGCATGACGAGGTAGGCCGCGCAGGCGACGAGCGCGATGGCCAGGTAGACGAGGGCAAAGACGCCGACGCACGGGTTTGCCGCGCCGAGCGCGCACGCGCCGCAGAGGAGGGCGAACGCCGCCCAGAACGACCTTGACTGCTCCATGGGACCCACGACCTCCCGTCCTTCTCGCCCGCGCCCCAGAGTATCTCACTTCCGGGGGCGGCGACGCGCCGGGCTCCGGCGGACGTTGCGAAATCGGGCCTCGTGGCAGGGCGCGCCGCCCGGCCGTTGCCGGAAATGGGGTCATGGCAGGATCGGCCCTGCCATGACCCCGGATTGCGCAACGGTGCCGAGAAGAGCCGCAGGTGGCGAGAAGTGCGGGCTGCCACAACCCCAATCGGCGCAACGCGGGCCGGGCCGCGGCTGCCACAGGCCCCGATTCCGCAGCGCCGGGGGCGTCGCCCGCAGCGCCCGGGCGACCGAGTGTCACGCTTTCGCGCAGCGGGCCGGTCGCGGCCCGCTCCGTCGCGGCCAGAGGGTATACTGTTTGGGACGCAACCGTTCGACAAGGGGGTCATCAATGGCCGAAAGCGAGCTTCACGTCTCTGGCATCGGCATCTCCAAGGATGTCGTCTCCACCATCGTCTCCATCGCCGCCCGCCGCGTCGAGGGCGTCGCCTCCGTGGGGGGCAACGACATCGCCTCGAGCCTCATCTCCGTCTTCACCAGCCGGAGCGTGGCTCCCGAGAAGGCCGTCGAGTCGACGGTCGAGGGCGACGAGCTGCACCTCACCGTGCACCTCGCCGTGTTCTACGGCTACCCCTTCACCAAGCTCGCCGCCGACGTCCGCCAGGCGGTCGCCGACGCGGTGACCGAGCAGATCGGCGTCGGCGTCTCCGCCGTCGACGTGTGCATTGACAGCCTCGTCTTCCCCAAGGAGTAACTTGAGCACTCACTTCGGCGGGCGCACCCTCGCCCGCAGCCAGGCCCTCCAGCTGCTGTTCCAGGCGGAGGCCAACTCTCGCGCGGTCCTCTCGGTCCTCGACGGCGACTACGCCCTCTCCGAGGGCCCGCTCGACGACTACGCCCGTCGGCTCGCCCTCGGCGCCGACGAGGCGCGCCCCGAGATCGACGCCGTCATCTCGACCCGCTCCGCGAGCTGGTCGATCAGCCGCATGAACGGCGTGGACAGGAACCTCCTGCGCCTCGCGATCTACGAGATGCTCTACGTCGACGAGGTCGACGTGGCCATCACGATCGACGAGTGCGTCGAGCTCGCCAAGGCGTACGGGACCGACGAGTCCTCGCGCTTCGTGAACGGCCTCCTCGGCCGCGTGGCCGACGACCTCGAGGCCGGCGTGGACGTCGTCGCGGCAGCCCGCGCCGAGATGGAGCGCCGCGAGGAGGAGGCCCGCGCCGCGCAGGCCGCAGCCGCCGAGGACGAGCCCGCAGCCGCCGCCCCCGAACCCTCGGACGAGGCTGACGCCCCCGCGGGGGACGCGTAATGGCCCGCGTGGACGTCTCCCGCTACCAGACGTTCGGCGACATCACCGAGCGCCTGGACGACATCGTCGCGCAGGTGCGCGACAAGGACGTCTCCCTCGAGCACTCGCTCGACCTCTTCGACGAGGCCATCGCGCTCGGCTCCAAGGCCGTGAGCCTCGTCGACGCCACCGACTTCTCCCCCGAGGAGGAGGCGCGCCTCGTCGAGGAGCACCGCTCCGCGCAGGGCGGCGCCGATGGCGCCGAGACGGGCGAGGCCGAGAAGGACGGCGACCCCGAGGCCACCGCCCCCGACGGGGAGTAGCGTGCCGCGCCGTCGCCTCGACGAGGAGCTCGTCGAGCAGGGGTTCTTCTCAACGACCGACGAGGCCCTGCGCGCCGTGATGGCGGGCGAGGTCTCCACGAGCGACCGGCGCATGACGTCGGCCGGCGAGCGCGTGCGCCCCGGCATCCCCCTGCACGTGCGCGGCAGGTCGCGCTACGTGAGCCGCGGCGGCCTCAAGCTCGAGCGCGGCCTCGAGGCCTTCCGCGTCGACCCCGCGGGCCTCGCCTGCCTGGACGTGGGATGCTCGACGGGCGGCTTCACGGACTGCCTGCTCAAGCGCGGCGCCGCGTCGGTCATCGCCGTCGACGTGGGGTACGCGCAGTTCTCGTGGGACCTCCGCCAGGACCCCCGGGTCCGCCTGCTCGAGCGGACCAACATCGTGGACGTGCCCGCCATCGTGGGCGCGGCGGCGGTCGACCTTGCCGTCTGCGACGTCTCGTTCACCTCGGTCCTCGCCGTGCTGCCGGCCGTGCTCGAGCTCCTGCGCCCGGGCGCGACCTTCCTCACGCTGGTGAAGCCCCAGTTCGAGGCCCCGCGCGACGACGTGGGTGAGGGCGGCGTCGTGCGCGACGAGGCCGTCCGGCTCGCGGCGCTCGAGCGGGTGCGCGCGGCGTTCGAGGAGGCGGGCCTCGCGGTGCGCGGCTCGTGCGAGAGCCCCATCACTGGCCACAAGGGCAACGTGGAGTACCTCCTCTGCGGCTCGCTCGCCTAGGGGCGCGCCGCCGGGCGGGCTCCGGGTGATGCTACACTCTGAGTCGTCGACCAAGAAGGAGGAGACAGGCGCGTGAAGGTCCTCATCGTTCCCAACTTCTCTCGCGCGGACGCCCTCGAGGGCGCCCGCTCGCTCGAGGGGTGGCTGCTCGACCAGGGCGTGGACGTGCTCTGGGCGCACGACAAGAAGCTCTTCCCGGGGGTCGACGACTCGGCCGAGGGCTGCGACCTCGTGGTCTCCCTCGGCGGCGACGGCACCCTCCTGCGCGCCGCGCGGATCGTCGGGTACGAGGGCATCCCCATCGTGGGCATCTCCTACGGCCACCTCGGCTTCCTCACGGCCGCGGGCCCGGAGGACCTCGTGGCGACGGTCGAGGACGCGCTCGCGGGCGAGCTCCACGTCTCGCGCCGGGCGACGCTCGACGTCGAGTGCGAGTTCGAGCGCGCGGACGGGAGCACCTACGTGCGCCACGGCTTTGCCCTGAACGACCTCGCCGTCGCGCGCGGCGGCGCCGGCAACATGATCGAGTTCGACGTCTCCGTCTCCGGAAAGCACATCGACCGGCTGCGCGGGGACGGCTTCGTGGTCTCCACGGCCACGGGCTCCACCGGCTACGCGCTCGCCTCCGGCGGGCCCATCGTGACGCCCGAGTTCACCGGCATGGTGTGCGTGCCTATCGCGCCGCACACCATCATGGCGCGGGCCTTCCTCACGTCGCCCTCGGACGTGGTCGAGATAGAGATGAGCCCCGAGCGGCCGTCCATGCGCCACTTCTTCGTCGACGGCCAGCCCATCGCGCGCGAGAAGCACAGCCGCGGCGTGCGCGCCACGGTGCGGCGCGGCCGGGGCGACGTCATCCTGCTCGACCGCAGCACGCAGAGCTTCTACGACTCGGTCTCGCGTGTGTTCTACGGGCAGGTGGGGAAGTGAGGCCCCGCTGGGGCGGCCCGGCGCGCGGCGAGAAGGGCGGGCAGGCGGCAAGATGATCGACGAGCTCCACGTTCGCAACGTCGCGCTCATCCGCGACGCCTCCATAGAGCCGGCGGCCGGGCTCACGGTCCTCACCGGCGAGACGGGCGCGGGCAAGACCGCGCTGCTCTCGTCGATCAAGCTCCTCGTGGGCGAGCGCGCGGACGCGGGCATGGTCCGCGAGGGCGCGCCCGCGCTCGAGGTCGAGGGCAGGCTCTTCCTCCCGGGAGACGACGAGGACGGCACCGTGGTGCGCCGGCGCGTGGGCGCGGACGGCCGCGGCCGCGTGGACGTGGACGGGCACATGGCGAGCGTGCGCGAGCTCGCCCAGCGCGTGGGCGCGACGGTTGACCTCTGCGGCCAGCACGAGCACCAGCGCCTGCTCTCCGTGCAGACGCACGTCGACATGCTCGACTCGTGGGCGGGCGGCCCGGCGGCCGACGCCCTCGGTGCCTATCGCGATGCGCTCGCCGCCGCCGAGGCCGCCGCCTCCGAGCTCGAGCGCGTCCGCGAGATGGGCCGCGCCACGGGCGAGCGGCTTGACGAGGCGGCCTTCGTGCTGCGCCGCATCGACGAGGTGGACCCGCGGGAGGGCGAGCTCGAGGAGCTCGAGGCCCAGCTTCCGCGCGCGGAGCACGGCGAGGCCCTCATGTCGGCCGCCTCCGGGGCGCGCGAGCTCCTCTCCGGCGACGGTGGGGCCTGCGACGCGCTCGGGGACGCCGTGAGCGCGCTTGTGGACGCCGCGCGCTTCGACCCGGCGCTCGGCTCGTGGGCGAAGGCCCTCGAGAGCTCCCTCATCGACATCGAGGACGTCGCCTCCGAGCTGCGCGACTACGCCGACGGGGTGGACTTCGACCCCGAGGAGCTGGAGCGGCTGCAGGAGCGGCTCGCCCGCCTCGAGGGGCTTCGCCGCGCGTACGGCCCGAGCATGGCCGACGTGCTGCGCCGCCGCGACGAGGCGCGCGAGGTCGTCGAGGCGGCGAGCGACGGCGGCGAGCTCGAGCGCCGCGCCGCCGAGGAGCTCCGCCGCAGGGAGGCCGCGCTCGCCAAGGCCGCCGACGCCCTCGACGCCGTGCGCGCCGAGGCCGCCCCGCGCCTGGCGCGGGCCGTCTCCGAGCAGATGGCGTTTCTCGAGATGGGGTCAGCCGAGCTCGTGGTGTCCCAGGAGCGCCTGCCGCGCGCCGAGTGGACGCACGCCGGGGCCTCCCGCGTGGAGTTCCTCTACCGGCCGGGCGCGGGCCTCACGGCGCGGCCGCTGCGCAAGATCGCCTCGGGCGGCGAGGTCAGCCGCGTGATGCTCGCCTGCAAGGTGGTCCTCGGCGAGGCCGACGACTGCGAGACGCTCGTCTTCGACGAGGTGGACGCCGGCGTGGGCGGCGCCACGGCCGTGGCGCTCGCGAGCGTGCTCGCCCGCCTCGCGGCCACCCACCAGGTCATCGTGGTCACCCACCTCGCCCAGGTCGCCGTCGCGGCCGAGCGGCACTACCTCGTGCGGAAGTCCGAGGGCGAGTCGGGCGTGCCCGAGACCTCGCTCGTCGAGATCTCCGGCGAGGACCGCGTGGCCGAGGTGGCCCGCATGCTCTCCGGGGACACGGGCGAGGCCAGCCGCGACCTCGCGCGGGAGATGCTGGCGCGTCGCGCCTCGTAGTCGCCATCGCCGGCGCCTCTCGCCTTGCGCCCAAGGGCGCGCTATGTTTCGTCTTTGTGCCCGCTTGGGCCTCGGGGGGCGCACAGCCGGGCCGCGCGTCGCGCGTTGTGCGAGAATGGCCCGAAGCGACGAAAGGAGCACCCATGGCCGAGAGGAACGCCCGGCGCGACGCCCGCGGGGGCGGACGCGCCGCGGAGGCGAGGCGTCACACGAGCGAGATGGCCCGGCGCTTTGCGTCGGAGATCGAGCGCGCCGTCGCCGACACGCGCGCCTACGACGGCGCCCCGAGGGCGTCCGTCGAGGGGCGGGTGCCCGTCGTCACCGTGGTGGAGGAGGACTCCGTCGCCGCCGTCCTCGCGCGCGGGCGCGGCCTGGCGTCCGCCTGCGACCTTGCCGTCCTGGACTTCGCCTCGTTCACCTATCCCGGCGGCGGCTACGACCGGGGGACCATGGCACAGGAGGAGTCCCTCTGCGCCGAGAGCTTCCTCTACAACGTGCTCACCGAGAAGCGCGCCTGGTACGCCGAGAACCGCCGCCGCAAGATCAACTGCGAGCTCTATCGCAACCGCGCGCTCGTGGTGCCGCGCGTGCGCTTCGAGCGCGACGGCTTCCACTCGTACGCGGACGTCATCGTGGCGGCGGCCCCCAACGCCCGGCGCGCCCGCGAGGAGTACCACGTGGGGGAGGGGCCCCTTCTCTCCGCCCTGCGCGACCGCGTCCGCCTGGTGATGGCCATCGCGGACGACCTCGGGCACGACAAGCTCGTCCTGGGCGCCTTCGGCTGCGGGGTCTTCGGCTGGGACGCCGCGACGGTGGCGGAGGCCTTCCGCGCCGAGCTCGCCGGCGGGGCGCACGTCGCCTCCGAGGTGACCTTCGCGATCCCGCGCGGCCGCGCCGACGAGAACCTCGAGGTCTTCCAGCACGCGCTGGCCACCTTCCCCGAGGCCAACCCCGAGCCGTACCGCACCCGCGCCGAGCGGGCCGCCGAGGCGGCGCGCGCTCGCGCCGCGGAGCCCGTCGAGGACGAGGGCGAGGACGACTGGAGGCGCTACCTCTAGCCGGACAGCAGCCCCAGCATCTCCTGCGGGGTGAAGACGGGGACGAGCGACGAGCGAAAGACCGACGCGTCCCTCGTGACGATCGCGGCGAGGCGCTCGCGCTCGGCGAGCTGCCTCACGAGGCCGTCCTCGAAGTCCGGCTCGTCGCTTGCGACCGCCGGGGCGAGGTCCGCCCCGCGCAGCTCGATGGGGGAGATGGGCACGCATTCCACAAGGCCCCTGACGAGGGCCCGCGCGTCCTTCTCGCCTCCCAGCGACCGGCGGAGGATGTAGTAGACGTCCTTGTATGACGACGCCGGCGCAACGGGAGCGCCGCCGCGCGACAGAATGGCGCGCACGAGTCCGCGCGCGGTGTCGTGCTCAGAGCGGCGCGCGTCGAGATAGTCGAGCAGTATGTTCATGTCGAGAAGGACGCGCCGTGGCTCAAGGAGGGCATCCCCCTCGGAAGCCTGGGCGCCGACGTGCACGGTCATGCTCCCTCCCTTGCTAGGCATAGTGCTCCTCCAGCGCGCCCTCGAGGAGGTCCCGGGCGCTCGCGCTCGCATAGGCGCCCTCCGCCCGCCGCGAGAGGGTGAGCTCGTCGGCCCACGCCTCGAACTCGAGCATCCGCTCGTCGGGGGAGAGCGTCGGCGCGGCGTCAAGCGTGGGCAGCGTGCCCGTCCGGGCCACGAAGTCCACGACGTCCCTGACGAGCCGGGAGAACGTGGTGCCCCTCTCGGCGATCACCCTCTCGGCAAGCCTCAGCGCAGGCTCGCTTACCCTGACGCTCCTGGTCAGCATCTCGGCCATCTCTCCTCCCTCCGTCCTCAAGAGTATAACACGCGTGTTACCATCACGCCGCCGCCATCGAGTCACACCCCCCACGTTTCTTCCCCGTGTCCCTTTGTTTCGCGCATGCGTCGACTTCGGCGAGCGGTCGTGGCGTCGCCGCGGCATCGCGCTACCATGGAGTCCCGTGGAAACGAAACGGTTCTCTACGGGAGGTCCTCATGGCAAAGCACATATTCGTGACCGGCGGCGTGGTCTCGTCCCTGGGCAAGGGCATCACGGCGGCCTCGCTCGGCCGCCTGCTCAAGTCTCGCGGCTACCGCGTGATGATGCAGAAGGCGGACCCCTACCTCAACGTCGACCCGGGGACGATGAGCCCCTTTCAGCACGGCGAGGTCTTCGTCACCGAGGACGGCTACGAGTCCGACCTCGACCTCGGCCACTACGAGCGCTTCATCGACGAGAACCTCACGCGCAACTCCAACTTCACCACGGGCGCCATCTACCAGGACCTCATCAGCCGCGAGCGCGCCGGCGACTTCCTCGGCGGCACCGTGCAGGTCATCCCGCACGTGACGGACGCCATCAAGGAGCGCTTCCTGCGCGTGGAGGATCAGACGGGCGCCGACGTGGTCATCACCGAGCTCGGCGGCACCATCGGCGACATCGAGAGCCAGGCCTTCGTGGAGGCCATCCGCCAGTTCAGAAACGAGAAGGGCCGCGACGACTGCATCCTCATCCACGTGAGTCTCGTGCCCTACATCGCCGCCGCCCACGAGGTCAAGACCAAGCCCACGCAGCACAGCGTGCGGGAGCTGCGCTCCTTCGGCCTGCAGCCCGACTTCATCGTCTGCCGCTCCGACCACGAGGTGGACGCCTCCATCCGCGCAAAGATCGCGAGCTTCTGCGACGTCCCCGCCGACCACGTCTTCGAGAACTCCGACTGCCCCTCGATCTACGACGTGCCGGCGCACCTCGCGGAGCAGGGCTTCGACCTCAAGGTCTGCGAGAGGCTGGGGCTCGACCCCCGCGAGAGCCACATGGAGGGCTGGTACGCCTTCACGGGCGCCATGCACGCGGCCAACGCCCGCGAGGACGTCACGCGCGTCTGCGTGGTGGGCAAGTACACGCAGCTCCCGGACGCCTACCTCTCCGTGATCGAGGCGCTGCACCACTCCGGCGTGCTCTTCGGCCGCCACGTGGACATCCGCCTCGTGGACGGCGAGGCGCTCGACGCCCAGAACGTCGACGAGGTGCTCGGCGACGCCGACGGCATCCTCGTGCCCGGCGGCTTTGGCCTGCGCGGCATCGAGGGCAAGATCTGCGCCGTCCGGCGTGCCCGCGAGGGGCTCGTGCCCTACCTCGGCGTCTGCCTCGGCCTGCAGGTCGCCGTCTGCGAGTTCGCGCGGGACGTCTGCGGCCTTACGGGCGCGAGCTCGGCCGAGTTCGACCCGCAGACGCCGCACCCCGTGATCGACCTCATGCCCGACCAGGCGCAGATCACCGACAAGGGCGCCACCATGCGACTCGGCGCCTACCCGTGCAAGGTGCTCTCTGGTACGCTTGCGGAGGAGGCGTACGGGGAGCCGCTCGTCTACGAGCGCCACCGCCACCGCTTCGAGGTGAGCAACGCCTATCGCGACCAGCTCGTCGAGGCGGGGCTCGTGGTCTCGGGCCTCTCGCCGGACGGCCGGCTCGTGGAGATGGTGGAGCTTCCCGAGGACGTGCACCCGTGGTTCGTGGCGAGCCAGGCGCACCCCGAGTTCAAGAGCCGCCCGGACCGCCCCGCCCCGCTCTTCAGGGAGTTCGTGCGCGCCGCGATCGCGCACCACGAGGGGTGCGGCCGGCGGGACGTGGCGCCGCTCGCCTAGACGAGAAGGACGGAGGAGCCGTGGACCTCGCGCATGCCCTCGAGGAGTACCTGGGATACCTCGCCGTCGAGCGGGGCAGCTCGGAGAACACCATCGCGTCCTACGGCCGCGACCTCGCCCGCTACGTGGCCTGGCTCGCCGAGCGCGGCGTCACCGACCCCGAGGACGTGACGCGCCAGCTCATCGAGGAGCACGTGGGGGCGCTCGTGGACGTGGGCCTCGCCCCCTCCTCGGTGGAGCGCGCCGTCTCCGCGATCAAGGGGCTCCACCGCTTCATGGTCGCCGACGAGCTCTGCTCCGCCTTCCCCACGGCGGACCTTCCGCTGCCCGCGAAGCCGGCGCGCCTGCCGGACGTGATCTCGGTCGAGGCCGCCGCCCGCCTGCTCGACCAGCCCTTCCCCCAGACGCCCTCCGGCCTGCGCGACCACGCCATCCTCGAGATCCTCTACGGCTGCGGCCTGCGCGCGAGCGAGCTCTGCGGGCTCGACCTGCGCTCCGTCGTCCTGGACGAGGCGCTGCTCCGCGTCCACGGCAAGGGGGAGAAGGAGCGCGTGGTGCCCGTCATGGGGACGGCCGCCGCGGCGCTCTCGGCCTATCTCGAGCGGGGGCGCGGCGGGCTCGTGGGGCGCCGCCCCACGCAGGCGGTCTTCCTCAACGTGCGGGGCGGGCGCCTCTCGAGGCAGTCGGTCCACGCGATCGTGGAGCGCTACGGGCGCGTGGCGGGCATCGAGGGGCTCCACCCCCACACCTTGCGACACAGCTACGCCACGCACCTGCTCGAGGGCGGGGCCGACCTGCGCGCCGTGCAGGAGCTGCTCGGGCACGCCAACATCGCCACGACGCAGCTCTACACCCACGTCGACCGCTCCCACATCAGGCGCGTGTACCTCGCCGCGCACCCCCGCGCGAGGGAGTAGGCCGCCGGGGCCGCGGTCCTTCTCGCCCGCTCATTGCTGCGCAAAAGTCGCGGGGCGAGAAGGACCGC